>CAISJA010000145.1 GCA_903885525.1 uncultured Opitutaceae bacterium | reverse complement strand
CGAAGGGGCGGCCGGTGACTTCGGCGAGGGTCTGCTCGGCGAGGCGGGCAAAGCTTTCGTTGACCCATTCCACGGTGCCGTCGGCGCGGGTGATGACGACGGCATTGTCCGTCCGGCTGGCGACGAGGGAGAGCTTGCGGGTGGTGGCGAGACTGGCGCGCAGGTTTTCCTCCGCGCGGCGGCGGGCGGTGATGTCCTGGCAGGTGCCGGTGACTCGGCGCGGGTGGCCCGGGGAGTCCCAGGCCACGCACTTGGCGCGGGCGGAGAGCCAGTGCCATTCGCCTTTGTAGTGGCGGAGGCGAAATTCCTGCTCGAGGTAGGGCGTCCCGCCCTGGAGGTGGGCGGTGATCGCAGCGTGGAGGGCGGGGGCGTCGTCCGGATGCAGCAGGTCGAGCCAGGCCTGCCAGGTGGAGGCCATGCTGGCGGGATCGTAGCCGAGGGATGTCCAGAGGCTGGCGCTGTAGATGGTTTCTCCCGAGGGGACATCCCATTCGAAGACGCCCACCTGGGTGGAATCGAGGGCGAGGTTGAGGCGTTCGTCGGCGACCTTGAGGCGGGCCTGCACGCGGCGGCGCTCCTCATTTTCCTCCCGGAGCCGTGCGCTGGTGCTCTCGGCGGCCCGCTGGCGGGCGCGGGCCGCCTGGGCGAGATTCACAATCAGACCGAGGAGGGCGCTCAGGCCGAGGCCGGAGGCGAGGGCGAGTTCAGGCAGGGCGCGGCGGTTGGGGGCGAGAAACCCGGGCCGTGGCGTCAACTGGATGAGCAGGCGCTGGCCGAGCAGGTTGAAGCTGGCGCTTTGGGTGAAACGGTCGTCGCTGGGTTCCGACGGCTGGGGGGATTCATAGACCGGGACGGAGCGGGCCTGGGCACCGGGGCCGTCCCAGACATGGACGCGCAGAACATAACGGGAGGAGAGGTTGAGGCGGCGGTCGATGAGATCGACGATCTGGTCGTAGCTGAACTCCCCGGCGACGAACCCATCGAACCGGGCTTGGTGGAGGATCGGGGCGTACACGCCAAGGGCCGGCGGATGCATCGGGGAAAACCGGGGGGCGGCGAGGGCGGGGGAGAGATTGTCCTGCGCCGTGTTCATCGCCAGCTGGCGGAGAGGATGGGTGGTGTGATCGAGGGAAAGGGCGTCCTCGTTGCCCGCGGGCGGCCAGATCCAGCGGGTGCGGCGGTTGGCGTCCACCCAGGTGATGGAGCGCAGGGGGCGATAGCCGTTGAACACGCTGCGGATGTCGTGCTCCCGGTTGCTTTCCCCCGGGGGCGGGGCTTCGTTCCAGCGGTCGGCCAGGTGGCTGAGGTTGCTGAGAATCGTCTCGGTTTCGCCGCTGCAGAGGGTGGCGATGGTATTGAGGGTCAACTGGGTGGTGTTGTTCTGGTAGGCCAGCTCACGTTCGCGCAGCGAGGCCCAGAACATGAGCGTCCCGGTCGCCCCGGCGGTCACCACGGGCAGCCAGAGCCAGCGCCAGCTGCGGACGGAGGTGGCGGAATCGGACTCGCCCAGGGCGAGGAGCAGGAGGCCGAGGCCGAGGGCGAGGAGCGCAGCGGCGGCCGGGACGCCGAGCTGGGCCTGGGCTTGCCAGAAGGCAAAGCGGTCGAGCCCGATCCGGCCGGCCAGCATTCCGGTGAGGCCATAGGCTCCGGCGGTCGAACCGAGCAGGGCGAGGGTGAGGGGATGCAGTGGATGCGGGCGGCTCAGGCCAACCCAGGTGAGCGCCAGGCCGAGGAGGGCGATGAGGGCGGAAAGAGCCACCGGCAGGCCGGCGGACAGCGCATGATGGTTGGCCAGAAAATTGCCGAGGCCGGACTCGGCCGGGAGGGCCGGCTCGACCAGCAGGGTGAGGCCGGTGAGTGCCGCCAGCAGGGAGAGCGCCGTGGCGAGCCGGGGCCGGGAGAGGGCGAGCGCAAGAGGCATGGCCCCGAGCAACAGGAAGCAGAGGGCCAGGCTGGCCGGGACGGGAACGTCGCTTCGGTGGGGCTGCCCCCAGCCCGTCTGCGCGGGCCACCCGCCGGCCAGCACAAACAGGGCGGACACGGTGACGCCGGCGAAGGGCAGGAGGGAGGCGGCGAGCAGGGCCCGTTGACGCAGCGAAATGGCCATCGTGTCGCCACTTCCCCTAGGATCGACGGGGAGGCATGGCAACAGGAATTGAAACTCCCTGCGGGCGGCGGGCGCTTTCGCGGGCTGCGCTGCCGGAGCCGGCACCGACCCGGACTCAGCGGGCCGGTTTTTCCTCCGGTGCCGGCGAAGGCGAGCCGGGCGCGGGGGACGGAAGCTTGGGGGGCGAGGATGAGCCCAGGGCCACGGACCAGTTGGGCTTGGTGATCGGACCGGAGAGTTTGAGTTCGAAAATACTGGTGAGCGGATTGATCAAAATGCCGGCCACGGCGGTGAGGGGATTGCGGGTTTCCTCATAGGGCTTGAGCCGGGCGGTGAAATCCAGGGATTTGGTGGCGATCAGGTAATCGCCCTTGGCGTCGATCACGGCGCTCGGCCCGGAGATCCGCGTGTTCGGGAAATGTACCCGGCCGTCCCCCAGGGTGAAATTGCTGCGTGCGCTGTCGAGCTTGAGCGAGCTGAAGTTGAGCCAGATGGCGCTGAGCACCTGGGAGAGCAGGCCGAAGAGGTGGATTTCGCCCAGCTCGGCGCCGGTGATCTGGACGTTGCCGTTGCCGCGGAGGGCGACGAGGTTGGCGGGGTCGGCCTGGGCCGAGACCGTGAGCTCCAGCTTCCCGCCATGGGCGCGTTTGATGAAGCGGCTGTCTGCCAAAGGGGCCGTGGAGCCGGAGCGGGCGGCGGCCAGGGCCTCAATATTGCGGATGGTGTGGGCGAGGTCGGCGTCCTTGAGCGACGCGGTGAACTCCAGCTGGCGCGCGCCGGGCGGGCCGCCGAGCGAGGCGCGGGCGTTACCGGTGCCGCCCGCGAAGGCGTAGTCAACCTTGTCCAGCCTCAGGTCCGGGCCGTACAGCCCGCCTTGCACCGTCACCCGGTCGACCGGCAGTTCGCTGAAACTGAACCCGGCGGGGGCCTGCACGTCGAAGCGCAGCGCGTGGACGGTCTGCCCACGGCGGGTGGGCAAGTCGCTGCGGCCCCAGACATGCACCTGCGGAGGCTGGGGAAAGCGCCAAGCGGCGAGGAGGGCGGACACCCCGGGTCCGCCGATTCGAGCGAAGAGGCCGGGGGTGGGGTTGCCTTGGAGGTCATATTCGAGGGCGGCAGTGGTGCGCCGGCCATCCTCGCCGAACCGCTTGAGCCAGCCCGAGACCCGCTGCGCGCCCCCGGCCCGGGTGCCTTCGGCCTCGATGATGTGGGTGAAATGAGGCCGCAGAAAGATGCGCGTGGACACCTGTTCGAAGTCCGCGCCGAGCAGCACCGGATTCTCGGCGGCAGAACTGCCGAAGTAACTCGTCCGGTTGGGATCGATCCAGCAACCCTGCACATCGACATCGGCGCGGGGCGGACGGGCCGGGAAGGCAAAGGCGGTCCAGAACTCAGGCCACCAGGGGCCGCGGAACCAGCCGGAAATCTCGGGCGGGCGGAGCTGGCCCACCAGCAGCATGCGGTAGTCGTGGGTGAAGAAATTCATCCCGTAGGAACCGGTGGCGAAATTTTCGCCGATCGCCGCCCGGGCGTCGTGGGCCAGAAAATTGCCCTGCGCGTCGACCTCGATGCGGCCGCGCGCTTCGGTGACCTGCACGCCGTGCGAATCCAGCCGCCCGCCATGCACCGCAGTGCTCAACCGGTCGAATTTCCAGCCGGCCCGGAACCAGGCCTTCCCGTCCACTGCCACCGGGTCGCCAAAGCGAAAGTAGGGTTCGAGCTTCGGGCCGTGGCGGGTGAGCAGTCCCGTGACGAGGGCGGGCGGCACCCGGCCATGGAAATCCAGCCCGGCTTGGCGCCGGACGGTATCGGCGGTGGCGGAGACGGCCAGGGCCTCCCCGTAGCTGAGCAGGGCGGCGGTGCCGCGGACCCGGCCTTCCGGTCCGGCGGCGGTGGCCTCCAGCACGGGATGGCCGCAGGTTTCCCCGAAAATTTCGAGGGACTCGGCGGCGGCGCGCAGGTGCACCTCGCGCCAGCCGGAGAGATCGGCCGGGAGAAGCAGCTCGGCCTCCGCGCGCAGCCGGCGGGCGGTGAGGGAGTCGGCCCCGGCAAGGGAGCCGGCGGCGGCGCGCAGGCGCAGCGGGTGAGGTGTGCCGGCGGTCCAGGTCCAGTCGCCGGTGGCGGAGAGCTGGCTGATCTCCACGGGCCAGCCCTCCGGCTGATGGACGGCCAGGGCGGAGCCTTGGAGGTGCAGGACGGTTTCAGACGGTCCGGTGGTGGCCAGCTGCATGGCGAGCAAGGGTTGCTCCAGGGCTTGCAGCCGCGGCAGTTGGAGGGCGAGAACCCGGCCCGCGCGCAGGTAGCTGGCGGTGATCTCCTCCAGGGTGATTCTGGTGGTGCCGGGCCGGCGCGCGGCGGTGAAGGAGCCGTGCAGCGTGACCGGGAGCGAACCGAGATAACCGGCGAGCTGGGTGACCTGCCAGGCTCCGGCCTCATAGTGGAGGGTGCCGGCGAAATCGCGCAGCAGGGGCTCGGCCGTGCCGCTGGGCGAGAGGATGGCGGGGAGCCGCAGGGTGGCGCCTTCCAGCACGATTTCATCGGGCAGGGGCCGGCCGGCGAGCACCGACCAGGCGCTTTTCCGGATAAAAAGCAGCCGGCTGGTGAGAAGGGGGTCCTCAAAAAGGCTGGACCGCAGCTGGACGTCCTCAAACAGGATGCGGCCGGAGGGATTGAAGCGGGCGCGGCCGAAACGGACGTTCAGGTGGGCGTCAGCGAGTTGCGCCTCGATCCGGCGCAGCACAAAGTCCGGGACCGGCACCTCCCGGGCCAGCGCAAGGTAGAGTTGGGCGGCGAGCAGGCCGCCCAGGGCGAGCCAGAGTGCCCAGCAGAACAGCGTCGCGGCGCAGGACAGGCAGTAGCGCAGCGGCGACTTGATCTGAAGAGGTGGAGGCATGGCAACGCGCAGGGGCGGAGTGGCGCCGCGGGCGGCGAGGTTCTCTGGCCGGAATCAGGGCAGGGAGTGGCCAGGCTGGGGAGTGGCAGCCGGGGGCGGATTGGAGATGGCGGCCGGCGGCGGCGCCTCGGTCCGGGTCGGCGTTGCCGGGCCGGTGCCCGGCGGCAGGCCCGGGTCATGCTGGGTGGCGTAGGTCAGGGCAAACAGGGCGTCGAGCATCTCCTGCGTGACGGCGAAGGTCACGCCGCCGAATTCCGCCGTGCCTGCCAGCTGGGTGGTGCCGCCGAGGCGTTCGGTGAGGAGCAGGCGGCTGGTGACCGGGGTGGTGCCGCCATTGCCGGAGAGGGCGACGGTGATGTCGAGCTGGTAGCGCCACGGCTGGGAGCGCCCGCCGTAGTCGGCATGGTCGGGGTTGAAGGTTTCCGCGGTGAACTCCCGGGCGCGCAGGGTGTGCAGCGCGGACAGCAGGGTGGTGAAGGCGGGGCGCACTTTCTCGGGCACGGCGGTCGCGAGGGCCTCCGG
>CAISJA010000144.1 GCA_903885525.1 uncultured Opitutaceae bacterium | reverse complement strand
TCGCCACGCAGCGCCCGTCGGTCAATGTCATCACCGGCGTCATCAAGGCCAACCTGCCCGCCCGCATCGCCTTTCAGGTGGCCTCCCAGATCGATTCCCGGACCATCCTCGACGGCAAGGGGGCCGAGACCCTCATCGGGCGCGGCGACATGCTCTTCACCCCGCCCGGCACCTCGCGGCTCGTCCGCGCCCAGGGTGCCTTCGTCGCCGACGAGGAGATCGGCGAAATCGTCGAATTCCTCAAGCGCAACGGCCCGCCGCAATACGCCGCCGCCGTCCAGCAGCAGATCGACCGCGCCGCCCGCGAAGAGGATGAAGACGAGGAGGGCGAGGACGGCGACGGAGGCGAGCTGGGGGACGACGAGGACTTGTTCCGCCAGGCCTACGAGGTACTGAAGTCCAGCCGCCGCGCCTCCACCTCGATGATGCAGCGCCGCCTCCGCATCGGCTACAACCGCGCCGCCCGCATCATGGACTTGATGGAGGACAAAGGCATCGTCGGCCCGGAAAACGGCTCCAGCCCGCGCGAGATTTTGGTCGATCTCGACACCTTCCGCCCGGGCGACCGGACCGAGTAGCCTCGGGCCAGAGGCGGCCGGGCAAGCCGTCCCGACGAGCGGCCCCACCCGTGGACACGTCACGTACTACGTGACATTTCAGCCAAGGTGGGTGGGGGCGGACAGACGCCGACCATGCCTCTGCAAAATCCATGCGCTATCTCCCGCGCTATCGCCTCTCCTGCGTGAGGCTGCCCGCGGCGACGAGGCGCTGCACGACTGCCCGTGCGCCGCGCCGGCACCCTGCGCGAGGTCGTCCGAGCCGCGGACCTCACCCCAAGAGGCGGCTGGCGACGCCGCATTTCCTCCGCAGCATCCCGCCCGCCCGAACGAGGTCTTTGCCGCCATGGCGGCGGCCTGCGCGGCTTGCGGCCACCGGCACCTGCACGCCGGGGTCGGACTCCGGCGCATCCCGCTTTTCCTGGCATGCCGTTGCAGGCTCGACCTGCGGCCGATCTTCCGGCGCGAGGGCACTACCCTCGACTTACACTGCGGCGGCACCCGCAGTGAAGCGCGGGGGGGCCTGGGATATTTCCGCTGAACGCCACCCTGCCAAAGCTGGCTACAGCCCGGCCCGCCGGCAAACTTACTCCGGCAATTCGTCCAGCACTGCATGCAGCACCTTGGCCGCATGGTCGAAGACCTCCCCCAGGTCTCCCGCCTTGACCGGATTGGGGCCGCGCTGGCCGCCCGCCAGGTCACTGAGCCCGCGGATCACCAGCAGCGGTTTCTCGTTGGCCCAGCAAACCTGCGCGTAAGCCGTGGACTCCATGTCGAGGCAGCGCGCCTGCCAGACCCGGAAAATCCATTCCCGGTAGGCGGCATTGTCGAGGAAGACCGGTCCGGCCACGCCGACGCCCCCCACCGACACCCCCACCACCCGGCCGGATTGGCGCAGCGGCGGCAACTTCGGCAGCGCCCGGCGGGCCGCCGCCAGCAGTTCCGCATCGACCGGAAAGAACGGCATGGCCTGCGGTTTTTCCATGCCGTCGCGGATTACCCGGACCGCCCGCGGCCAAATCATGCCGAAATTGGCCGTCTCCGATTTTTGAAAGAAAGCCGGTTGGATATACCCGCCGTGCCCGTCCTCGTTGAGGTAGGCGGCTTCCGCGTGGTAGGCCCACCGGTCGGGTATGACAATGTCGCCCACCTGGAGAGCCGGATCGATGCCACCCGCGATGCCGGCGAAGAGCACATGGGTGATGGGAAAATGGTCCAGGGCGAGCTGTAGCTGGAAAGCGGCGTTCACCAGGCTGGAGCCGGCCTGAAAGATGATGACCTCATGGCCATCCACCCTGCCGCGCTCAAAACGCATGCCGTGCAGGGTGGTGGTGGTGAATCCGTTCGGCCGGGTGTCCACGCCAAACTCCTTGTGCAGGGCGGCCAGCTCCAGCGGAAATGCGCCGAGTATGGCGACCAACGGCCGGCTCTCCCCGGCGGAAAGCCCCGGGACGAGCAGGGCCCAGACCAGGGCCAACAGCGCAAGGCGCGGGAGCATGGGGGGAAAGTTCATCCTCCCGCCCGGAAGCAGGCCACAGGCCAGCGCGGCATTTTTTTGGCGGGCGCCGTCCGCCCGCACGAAAGGGCAGCCGGCACAATTGGCTCAAGCCCCCCCCCCGTGTGCCGATGATGGGTTGTCCCAAGCCAATGGAGAATGCTGCATACGCCCCGGAACAACACCTCATCCCGAGGTGACCGCCCGACATCCAGTCCCGAACCGGACCGCGCCACCGGCATCCCCGTTTTGAACCACTGGGATTCACCACCATGAAAACCTCCTCCGTCTTCCTGCTCCTTGCGCTCTCGCTGGGTGGAACGCTCCACCTCACCGGTGCGGAAAACACCACCGCTTCCCCCGCGGCGGTCAAACTGGGTCTGAACTACCCTGAAACCGGCCCCTATGCCGCCCTGGGCCTGGCCCAGCTGCGCGCCGCCCGGCTCGCGGTGGAGGAGGTGAATGCCGCCGGCGGCATCCTCGGCCAGCCGGTCGAGCTGGTGGTGCGCAACTCCCAATCCTCCGTGCCCGCCTCGCGCGTCAACGTGCTCGAAATGATTCTGAAGGACCACGTCAAAATGGTGTTCGGCGGTGCCGCCAGCTCGGTGGCCGTCGAGGCCGGCCGGATCTGCGAGGACAAGGGCGTCCCGTTTTTCGGCACCCTCACCTACTCCACCACCACCACCTGCGAGGAAGGCCACCGCCACACCTTCCGGGAATGCTACGACTCCTGGGCCGCCGCCAAGGTGCTGGCGGGTTACATGAAGGAACATTTCGCGGGGAAGAAATTTGTCTATGTCACCGCCAAGTACAACTGGGGCACGTCGACCGAGGCGGCGTTCCGCAAGTTCACCGGCACCGAGGACCGCACCGCGCATCCCTCCATCTCCACGCCCTTCCCCTCGGCCACCGAGGAGGACTTCCAGAAGGCAATCGCCCAGGCGGCGCTGGACCGCCCCGACGTGCTGGTGCTGGTGGAATTTGGCCGGGACATGGCCGCCGCCATCCAGGAAGCCACGGCCCAGGGGCTCAAGAAGCGGGCGGCGATCGTCGTCCCGAACCTCACCCTCTCCATGGCGGAATCCGGCGGACCCAAGCTGATGGAAGGGGTGATCGGCGCCCTCCCGTGGGACTGGAGCGTGCCCTACAAGTATGACTACCCGGCCGGGAAAGCCTTCGTCGAAAATTTCGCGCGCCGCTACCACAGCTATCCCTGCACCGCCGGCGCCTCGGCCTACGTGATCGTGCACGAGTACAAGGCCGCCGTGGAACGCGCGAAGTCCTTCGACGCCACCGCCGTGATCAAGGCCCTGGAAGGCCATCACTACACGGCCCTGAAGGACGAGCAGTACTGGCGCGACTTCGACCACCAGTCGGTGCAGACGGTCTATGCCGTGCGTTGCAAGCCCGAAGCCGAGGTGCTGAAGGACAAATTCAAGCAGGACTATTTCGAGATCCTCGGTTCCCTCAGCGGGGAGGAGGCCGTCCGTTCCCACGACGAGTGGGTCGCCAACCGCCAGGCCGCCGGCAAACCGCCGGCGCTGGAAAAGCTGCCCGGCGAGTAAACCGCCCCGGGACCGGCCGGCCCGCCCGCTCCAGCCATCCGGCCCGCGAGCCGCGGTGCGGCTTGCGCGAGACGGTCCGAACGCGGCAGCCCGCTCATTTTCGCGCCGGCCGCCGCTTTCGAGGTGACTTCCCCGCTCCTGTTCCCTAACTGGGGGTCACCATGCAGACCATCGGCGACCGACTTGAGGAAGCGCGCAAGCGCAAGGGCAGCTCCATCCGCGAAGCGGCGGAGGCGACCAAGATCCGGGGCGACTATCTGCAGAAATTCGAGGCGAACGCCTTCGACCTCGACCTGCCCCCGCTGTACGTCCGCGGCTTTGTCCGCTCCTACGCCCGCTATCTGGAGCTCGATGCCGACCGCTTTATTGCGGAATACGATGCGGTCGTCGCCACCGAAGGCCGGCCCGGGCGCCGCGAAACCCGCGAGGTCTACGGCCGGGTGGAGTTCGGCGGCGAGCCGGCCGGTAACGCTCCTGCCGCGGGCGGCGGCCTGAACCAAGCCATGATGCTGAAGTACGGGCTCTTTGCCGGAGGCGCCCTGCTCGGTCTCGGGCTGATTTTTTTCCTGGTCAGCCTGCTGCTCAACCGGCCAGCCGCCAAAGCGTCCACCCCGTCCCAGACCGCGGCGCAGACCTCCGCCAACCGGCCGGCGGACAACGCCCAGACCGTCACCTTCACCGCGCTCGGCGATACGGGCATCAAAATCGTCCAGCTGCCCGAGGGGCGCGTCATCGCCGACAGCATCAGCCTGAGCGCCGGCGAAACCCGTTCCTTCCGCAAGACCGGCACCTGGGTGGTCACCGTCCGCGACCGCACCAAACTCCGGATGGAAGTGAACGGCAGCCTGACCCAGATTCCCGTCTTTCCGCCCGACCGAGATCCTTACGGCCAGTTCAAGCTGGAGTAGGACACCCGCCCGTCCGCCCCGGGCCCGGCAGCTCGCCGGCTCCTGGCCGCACCCCGCTCCTTATCTGAGGGCAAGAGGTGGGCCGAGCACTTCGCGCAGGACCACCGCGCGCCGCAGCGCGGCGGGATCGTGCAGATCGGCCAGCAGGGCGGCCCGGGCTTTCTCCCGTTCGGCGGGCTCCTGATCGGCGATCCTCTCCTCAAAGGCCACGCGCCGCTCCGCCGACTCCAGCAGGCCGGCGGCCCCGAGCAGCTGTTTCTCGAGGGAACGCTGCCGTTCCAGCTCCTCGGCGGCGAAGAGCCGCGACTCGCGGCTGCGGGCGGGCTCGGGCATCGTCGGGCCGGGCGTCGGGGCAAAAACCTCGCGGACGACCCGGGGCAGCTCGACCACCACTGGCGGCGGGGTCGCCTCGGCCGAGCGGTCATGGCGTGAGAGGACGGGCTGGTCCGGCCCGGACGGTGCGGCGGGGGCCGCCTGGCCGCGGCGCGCTTCAATCTTGCGGCGGATCTCCTCCCGGATCCGCCGGGTGCGCTCCACCTCCTCCGGATCGCCGGAGGCTTCCCGGGCCGGAGTCCCCGTGGCGTTGCCCTGCGCCCCGCGCAGGCCCTTCAGCACTTGGGCGACGAGGCCGGCGATCACCACCAGCACCCACGGATTTTCAAGGAGCCATTTCATTGGGGTGAGAGTGGAAAGTGAGAGTGAAAGGGTGAAGGCAAGTGGGGTACTTGAGTGAATCAGCCGAGAGCGATACGGAGAGCGGCCATCAGCGCAGCGGGTTGCTGGGACCGGCGCGGATACCCACTCTTCACTCTCACTTTCACTTTCATACTGGCCTTACTTCTTTCCCTCGGGATGGGCGATCGCCCCGCGCATGGCGGTGTCGGACTGGATGTTTTCCATCTTGTAGTAATCCATCACCCCGAGGCGGCCGGAGCGGAAGGCCTCGGCCATGGCCAGAGGCACCTGCGCCTGCGCCTCGACCACCTTGGCCTGCATCTCCTGGACGCGGGCCTTCATTTCCTGCTCCACCGCGACGGCCGCGGCGCGGCGGATTTCGGCCTGCGCCTGCGCGATGCTCTTGTTGGCCTCGGCCTGGGCTTCCTGCAGCTTGGCCCCCACATTCTCGCCCACATCCACATCGGCGATGTCGATGGAAAGTATCTCGAAGGCCGAGCCCACATCCAGGCCGCGGGCGAGCACCGTCTTGGAAATGTTGTCCGGGGCCTCCAGCACATGCTTGTAGCTCTCGGAGGAGCCGATGGTGGAGACGATGCCCTCGCCCACGCGGGCGATGATGGTGTCCTCCTTCGCGCCGCCGACGAACCGGTCGAGGTGGGTGCGCACGGTGACGCGCGCCTTCACCTTCACCTGGATGCCGTCCTTGGCCACGCCGTCGATGGTGGTGCGGCCCTGGGCGGGATTCGGGCAGTCGATGACCTTCGGGTCGACGGAGGTGCGGACGGCCTCGACCACACTCTTGCCCGAGCCCTTGGTGGCAAGGTCGATGGCGCAGGCGCGGTCCCAATCGAGCACGATGCCGGCCTTCTGCGCGGCGACGAGCGCCTGCACGGTGGGGACGACGTTGCCGCCGGCGAGGTAGTGGGCGGAAATCTTGTCGGTGGAAACCTCGATGCCGGCCTTCACGGCGGTGATGCGGGCCTCGACCACGAGATTGTAGGGCACGCCGCCCAGGCGCATGCCGAGCAGGTTGAGCATGCTGACCGGCGCGCCGTTGAGCATCGCCTTCAGCCAGGTGCTGAAGAAGGAGAAAACGATAAACGCGAGGATCAGCGCGGGCACGCCGATGATCACGAAGAGCAGGAGGGAGGTGTTGTTCATGGGAAGTTTCAGGATTTGGTCACGATGAGGCGGAAGTTGTCGAGGCCGACGACCCGCAGGGCGGCACCCTTGGCGGCGTGGCCGGTCTGGCAGAACGCCTCGTAGCGCCGACCCTCGACCAGCACGTAGCCGCTCGGCGCGAGGGTGGTGAGGGCCTCGGCGGACCGGCCGACGACGCTGCCGGGCTGGGCCAGCGGCGGCTGCGAAGTGGCGTCGCTGGCGGAGTGCACCACGAGTTTTTTCCCGAGGGCGGACTGCGGCAGCCAGACGAGCTCCAGGTAAAGGGTCAGGCCCAGCAGCGCGAGCGCGATGCCGGTGGCGAGCGCCCCGCCCACCGGCCCGAACTGGCGGAAGGAGATCAGGCAGCCGGCGAGCATGGCAACCCCGCCCAGCACGCCGAGCACCGCGCCGGGCATGAAAACCTCGGCCGCCAGCAGCAGCAGCCCGAGCAGAAAGAGGAGCAGGATCGCGTTCATGCGCCGGCCTTTTCCACCACGAGGGCGAAATCCGTGCGGCCCCGCACGAGCACCGGCGCACCCGGGGCGATGTCCCCCACCTCGACCATCGCCTCATAGCGCCGGCCGTCAATCTCGACCTGCCCGCCGGGATGCAGCGCCGTGGCCGCGATGCCGCGCCGCCCGATCAGACCGTCGATGCCGGGGGCCGACTGCGGCGCCACCCCGGCCACCTGCGCGGAAGTCGCGACCGCCGCGTGCAGGATCATTTTGTCCCAGAACAACCCCTTGGGCAGATAGCGCAGCAACAGGCCGCCCGCCGCGACCGCGATGCCGAGGCCCAGCCCCAGGCTGCCGAGCGGCTGGATGAAGGCCTCGCCGGAAAGCCGCAGGGGCTCGTTGGGCCAGAGGTCGGCCATCGCCCAGAGGAGCGAACCGAGCATCAGGGTCAGGCCCCCCGCGGCCAGGACGAACACCCCGGGCAGGAAAAATATCTCCACGGCGAGCAGCAGCAGGCCGAGCACAAAGCCGAGCACGGGCTCATGGCCGGACAAGCCGGCGACATAATGCCCGAAAAACACCAGGCCAAGCAGGACCACGCCGACCGCCCCGAACCAGCCGTGGCCGGGCACCTTGAACTCGATGAAGAGGGCCAGCAGGCCGAGGCCCATCAGGACGGGCGTGGCGACGGTGAGGTATTGGGCCAGGCGCTCCGACCATGTAACCGCGAAATCCACGCGCTGGTAGCCGCCCTCCCCGAATTTCCGGGCCAGCAGCGCGTCCATGTCCTTGGCGATACCGGCGCCGAGCAGGGCCCGGGGCGGCTCCCCGTAGGCCTGCATCGCTTCACTCGCCGTCAGGGTCAGCAGGCCGCCTTTGGCCTTGATCACCTTGTCGCCGATTTTGAGCTCGTACTCCGTGTCGATCATCGCCGAGACAACCTCGCCGCGGTAGCCCCTGCCTTCCGAGACGGCGCGCACCTTGCCCTTCATGTAGCTGACCAGCTTCTCCTTCATGGTGGCATCGATGTCGCCGCCGCCGGAGGTGACGGGTGCCGCCGCCCCAATGACGCTGCCCGGGGCGAAAAATATTTCCTCGGCCGCCGCGGAAATGAAGGCTCCGGCGGACATCGCCTCCTTGTCCACATAGGCGGTGGTCTGGCCCGGGAATTTCTGGAGGTCATCCATGATTTCCAACGTCACGCTCATTTCCCCTCCCGGCGTATCCATGTCGAGCACGACGGCGTCCGCCTTCCGGTCGATGGCCTCCTTCAGGCCGCGGCGCAGGATGTAGAGCACCGGCTTGCCGATCTGGTCATGCACGGGAATCACATACACGAGGGCCGGATGCGCCGGGTGGGCCGGGACCGCCGCGACCGGGGGCGAAGCCACCGGTGCCACCGGCGGCACGGCCGGGGGAGCGGGAGGCGCAGTGGGCTCCACTCCCCGCAGCGTCAGGGCTGCCAGCAGAAGAACGAGAGGGCCGAAGAACCGGGACATGTTGGCCAGAGCATATGCCCCCGGCGCGACGGTGCAAGCGCCGGACCGCTCAAACCGGCCAATCCGCGCGAATTTCACCCGTTCGACCCGGTTGGCGCGGTTTGGATTGGTATGCCGGGGCGAAATTTGCTTACCACTCAGGGATGGAACGCATCCCGTATCTCGGGCAAACCATCATCAAGTGGCAGGTCGGTGCCTCCAGCTTCCTCGCACTGCCCGAGTGGGGCGCCCGGCTCATGAACTGGAACGTCACTCTCGGCGACGGCTCCGTGCG
>CAISJA010000143.1 GCA_903885525.1 uncultured Opitutaceae bacterium | reverse complement strand
GATCACCAGCACGGCGAGCAGCCCGATCGTCAGGGCCGCAACCACCTGCTCCAACGAATCCACCACACGGCCACCCCCGCGTTGATTGGCGGCCCGGGCGGCAATCATTCCAAACCCAGCGGTGGCTCCGGCGAAGATGTTTCCCAGCTGGGCTCCATAGGACCAGTGGCCGGCAAGTTCGCTGGAGCGGACCTTCAGGAGACGCGGCAGCAGCAGCAGAACAAGCGCCGGGATGATGAACGTCGCGTTGATTCCGAGGTATCGGAGATAGATCGCCTGTCGCGAAGGGGCGGGAGTCACGCAAAGGGTTCGTCGAGTTCCCGCAGCAGCCACCCTATTCCGAACCCAGCGCGAATTCACGCGGATCCGCCCGAACGGCGCGTCCCTGAAGCCGCGCGAGGATATCGGGAATCAGCTGGCGGACCCCATACTGCAGCCATTCCCTCGGCACGAGGCGCCGCGAGTTGGTCACCGTCTTCAACAGGCGCGGGTGGACAATTGGGGCCCCGCGCCAGGAGTCCAACATCGGCGATACGCGGACGATCCCGGCTTCAACGGCGGCGGGGCGGGCAAGGATCACCATGTTCTGGCAGTACCAGAAGGCCACCTCCGGATCCTGGAACACCAACGGACGGACCACGTCGAATAGCTGATAGCCGCGCGCCTCAAACCGTTGGATCCAAGATTTGGGCCACTGTTCGTTCACGTGCCCTGTACCGCCCTGCCCGGGAATCGCCGCCGAAAACAGGATCGCATCCGTGGCGGAATCCAGGAGGTCCAGCAACGCCCCGCTTCCGGACTCGGGCAGGTGCTCGGCCACCTCCAAGCATACGGCGAGATCAAAGCGCCGGTTGAGGGGCACGGGCCGCGAGAGGTCAACGTTTGAGAACCGGTCCCGGGGAATCTTCAGGGAATCCAGCGGCACCCAGTCACCATCAATTCCGGCCACATCGGATACTCCGGCATCGCGAAACGCCGCAGCCCAACTGCCGACGCCACAGCCGACATCCAGTACCGAACGCGGCCGGAGGATCTCCTTGAGCACCGCCACCGTGCGGTTCGCCGACCGGGTAGAGGTCAGGCTGATGTCGTTGAAGAAACCCTGGCTGTAGCTGTCCATGGAGTAATTGGCGGGTCCGAGATTGAGCCGGCGGCAGCGTTGCAGTGGAAATTGGGTGTCAGGCGCCGGCCGGCCGGCGGGACGGATTGGGGCTGGGCGAGGTCAGGAGATTCCAGGTGGCTTCAATGCATCCGCGAGCATATCCGGCCTGGCATTCGGCTTCCACACGAAGCGCGGCACCGCTCGCAAGAAACCGCCCCCTGAGCTGCGCCACCAGCATTTTCGCGGTGAACACAGTGGCGCGGAATGCCAGCGAAGGGCGGCTGCGGGGCTTCAAATGCTGGAGCATGCGCTGGCGGCACAACCCCTCAGTTCGGTAGCGATTCACAAACCACGCGGGGGTCAGACGGCCGACTCCAACGAGATGATCCACATGCGCCCGCGCCGCATAGACGACCGAGCCACCGGAGCCAAGCACCAGATGTTCGATCAAGCGCTCGTCACAATAGTTGAGCCCCAGATCCACAAATCCACCAAACCGGGCCAGGGTGGAACGGGGTG
>CAISJA010000142.1 GCA_903885525.1 uncultured Opitutaceae bacterium | reverse complement strand
TAGTGTGCCGGCGGCTCGGTTGTTTTGTTTTTCTTTTTTTCACCCCTGCCTAGTGGCAGATGAAAATCATTCAACCGAGCCACTTTCTTCGCTCAGTTCAGCCGTAGCTGTGGGACGGCTCTGTTTACGATCCGCACTTGTGAATGAACTGATGCTGGGTATTTAGTCCGCCACGCTTCAGCGGGTGTCACCCCCGACCTCGCGTCTGCTGGAGCGCAGCCAACACTATGAACCTACAGAATACCAGTACCCGGGCCGCGCACACCGCCGGCCTTTCGGGAGTGCGTTACCTTGTCACCTTGGCCGCTTTGGCCGGTGCCTTCGTTTCGCCGCTCCCTGCCCAGACGTCCACCGAGGCCGCTCCCAAAGACGGCGAAAAGAAGGACAACGTGGTCAAGCTTGCCGAGTTCGTCACGACCGGCACGCGTTTCAATGATCGCACGGTCACCGATTCGCCGGTGCCGATCGACGTTATCAGCGGCAACGAGCTGAAGCAGGGTGGCTACATTGAGACCGCCCAGATGATCCAGGCCGCCGTCCCCTCCTTTAACTTTCCGCGTCCGTCGTTGACCGACGGCACGGACAGCATCCGTCCCGCCACCCTGCGCGGGCTGGCGCCTGATCAGGTGTTGATCCTGATCAACGGCAAGCGCCGCCACACCAGCTCTCTCGTCAACCTCAACGGCTCCATCGGCCGCGGTTCTGTCTCGAGCGATTTCAACGCCATCCCGTCCGGCTCCATCGGCCGGATCGAGGTGTTGCGCGACGGTGCCTCCGCCCAGTACGGGTCGGATGCCATCGCCGGCGTCATCAATATCATCCTGCGCAAGGACAAGGGCTGGGGCGTGGACCTCGCCTGGGGCCAGACCAAGCAGGGCGACGGCCGCGACCTGAAGCTTGACGCCACCAGCGGCGACCGGCTGGGCGACAAGGGCTCCATCTTCGTCGACGTCTATGCCCGCGACCACACGCCGACCAATCGCAGCGTGGCGGACACGCGCCAGATGTTTTTCGGCACCAGTACGAGCACCGGCAAGCCGACCACTATCTCGGGCAACTATGGCTCTGGCACCGGCCTCAGCCCCGCCAATGGCACCTTGAGCTCCACGGAAGCCACGATCAACCGCATTGACCACCGTTTTGGTGATCCGCGCACGAAGGACAAGGGCCTCTGGTTCAACGGCGACTACCCGCTCAGCGGCGACCTCGACCTCTATTTCTTCGGCGGCGGCAGCGAGCGTCGGGCCGACAGCGCCGGCTTCTTCCGCCGCCCGGGTGACGACCGCACGATCCGCGCCATCTACCCGAACGGCTTCCTGCCCATGATCCAGACCAAGACCGGCGACCTCTCCTTCGGCACCGGCGTCAACGGCCACACGCCCGCCTGGACCTGGGACCTCAGCACAGTCTACGGCACCAATAGCCTTGATTACCGCACGGCCAACTCCATCAACGACACGCTCGGCACGGCCAGCCCGACCAGCTTCTATGATGGCCGGCTGCAGTTCGACCAATGGACCACCAACCTCGATGCGACGACCGAACGCAACGTCTTCAACCTGGCCAAGCCCCTGCAAATTGCCACCGGTGCCGAGCACCGTTTCGAGCAATACACCATCAAGGCCGGCGAACCCGATTCCTACCGCAACGGGAACATCACCGTGCTGGACGGCCCGAATGCCGGCCTCATCGGCGGCAGCACGCCGGGTGCCCAGGTCTTCCCCGGCTTCAAACCCGGAGACGCCGGCAAGCACCACCGCGACGCCAATGCAGTCTACGTTGACTTCGAGCAGGACTTCACCGACCGGGCCTCGGTTTCC
Source organism: uncultured Opitutaceae bacterium (assembly GCA_903885525.1). Lineage (GTDB taxonomy): Bacteria > Verrucomicrobiota > Verrucomicrobiia > Opitutales > Opitutaceae > Didemnitutus. Next base: position 4,016 of record CAISJA010000142.1, on the reverse strand, counting down.
GTGGCCGGCCGTTACGAAGACTACAGCGACTTCGGCAGCAACGCCACCGGCAAGATTTCCGGCCGGGTCAAGGTGGCTGATCCCCTGGCCTTCCGCGGTTCGGTCAGCACCGGTTTCCGGGCGCCCCACCTCGCCCAGGAGTGGTTCAGCTCCACCGCCACCAACTTCATCGGCGGCGTCCCCTTCGACATACTAACCTTCCCGGTTAGTGCCCCCGGCGCGATTGCGCTCGGTGCGACTGCCCTGAAGCCTGAAAAATCCACCAACGAGAGCGCCGGCTTCGTCTGGACGCCCGCTGAAAACTTCAACGTCACGGTCGATTACTACCACATCGACATCAAGGACCGCATCGTCCTCTCGTCGAACTTCACGGGCGGAACTGCCGCCGTGAAAGACAGCTCAGGCAATGTCACCAAACAAGGAACTGGCGTGATCGGTCTATTGGAAACCCAAGGCATCACTGGTGTTGGCGGTGGCCGCTACTTCACCAACGCGGTTAACACCACGACCGAGGGTGTCGACCTCACCTCGCGCTATGTACGCAAGCTGCAGGACCTCGGCAAGCTGACTTTCACGCTCGGTGCCAACGTGAACTCGACCAAGGTCACGCACATCAAGGCCACGCCGGCCGCCCTTGCGGCTATCACCACGACTCCTCTCTTCGATCTCACGGAGAAGACTCGTTTGGAGAAGGGCCAGCCGAAGAATAACTTCAACCTTGGGGTCAATTGGGAGGTCGGCAAATGGTCGTTCTTGGTGCGAGATGTCCGCTATGGAGAAGTTTCAGCGGTCGCACTCGGAAACAACTCGGGCGTGAACCAACCGACCATCGATAGTTTGACCCCTGGGTACAATGTTACTTTGGTCGATCCAGTGCCGGGCAGCACGGCAGGGAACAAACAGATCATCCAGACCTTCGGTGCCAAGTGGCTGACCGATCTGGACATCACCTACCATTACAACAAGAACCTCTCGATCTCGGTGGGGGCGAACAATCTGTTCGACGTCTATCCCGACCAGAACATCCGCTCCAAGGTGGTGAATGGCGTGGCCTTCAACGGCTCCGACAACGCCGGCACCTTCCCGTACAGCAGCGTGTCCCCCTTCGGCTTCAACGGCGCCTTCTACTACGCCAAGCTGAGCTTGAAGTACTGAGCCGGCTGACCGACGGCATTTGACCAGGCGTTCCGCTGCGAGGCGGAACGCCTTTTTTCTGGGCGCGCTCCGGCAGGGAGGCACACCCGCTTGGGCTCGGCGCCGCCGCCTTGCCTCCGCGGGAGGCCGCCCCCGCGGGTCCGCTGCCCGTGCCGCGGTTCCGCCACTTTTCGGAAAAATGACGGGGTGGCATAAAACCGTTTCGCCAAAAGCGGGCGGGGTGTTCTTAGTGCCGGCATGCTTCCCCGCTCCCTGCGTTGCTGCCTGCCCGTCTGCTTTCTCGCGGCCGTTTTTGCCGCCGCACCCGCCGCACCCGCCACCCCGGCCTCGGTCGATGACCGCGTCCGGGACCTCCTCGCCCGCATGACCGTCGAGGAAAAGGTGGGCCAGCTCGTCCAATATTCCTCGCAGGAGGACATGACCGGCCCGGCCTCCTCCTCCTCCATCGCGCCGCAGTTGGCCGTGGGCGGGGTGGGCAGCCTGCTCAACGTCAAAGGGGCCGCTGAGACGCGCAAATGGCAAAAATTCGCCATCGATTCATCCCGGCTGCACATCCCGCTGCTCTTCGGGCTCGATGTCATCCACGGGTACCGCACGATCTTTCCCGTCCCGCTGGCGACCGCCTGCTCATGGGACATGGCCCTGATCGAGCAGGCGGAGCATGTCGCCGCCACCGAGGCGGCGGCAAGCGGCCTGCACTGGACCTTTGCCCCGATGGTGGACATCGCCCGCGATCCGCGCTGGGGCCGGGTCGCCGAGGGCGCCGGGGAGGACACCTACCTCGGCTCCGCCATCGCGCAGGCGCGGGTGCGGGGATTCCAGGGCGGCGATCTCGCCGCCCCCGACACCATCTTGGCCTGCGCCAAGCATTTTGCCGCCTACGGTGCGGTCCAGGCCGGCCGGGATTATTATACTACGGATGTGACCGAGCGCGTGCTCCGCGATGTTTACCTGCCGCCGTTCCATGCGGCGGTGGAGGCCGGGGCCGTCACCCTGATGGCCGCCTTCAATGATCTCGACGGCACCCCTTGCTCGGCCAACGCCTTCCTGCTCGACCGCGTGCTGCGCCAGGAGTGGGGCTTCCAGGGCTTCGTGGTCTCGGATTGGCAGGGTATCCTGGAGATGCTGGAGCATGGCAATGCCGGGGATCTGCGGGAGGCGGCGCGCCAATCCTTCCTCGCCGGACTCGACATGGACATGGAGGGCGAGGCCTATGCCAGGCACCTGGCCGGGCTCGTCCGTTCCGGGGCCGTGCCGATGGCGCGGCTCGATGCCGCGGCGGGCGCCGTCCTTGCGGCCAAGTTTCGCCTTGGGCTGTTCGACGATCCGTACCGCCGCGGCGATGAGGCCCGGGAGAAGGCCGCCCGGCCGGTGCCGGAGCATCTGGCCCTGGCGCGAGAGGCCGTGCGCCGCTCCTGCGTCCTGCTCAAAAACAACGGCATCCTGCCGCTTCCCACCGCCGGCCTCACGGTGGCGCTGGTCGGACCTCTGGCGGATGCGGCCGCCGACCAAATGGGGTGCTGGAACGGCGAGGGGCGGCCCGGGGAAGTCGTGACCGTGCGGCAGGCCCTGGCGGAAATCTATCCTGGGGCGCGGCTGCGCTATGCCGAGGGCTGCCGCACCACGGGCGACGACCGCCGCGGTTTTGCCGCCGCCCGCGCCGCCGCCGCCGGGGCGGATGTCATCGTGGCCGCCCTAGGCGAGGCGAAGTCCCAGAGCGGCGAGACCACCAGCCGCACCAATCTGGATATCTCCGGCCCGCAGCTCGACCTGCTCCGCGAACTCCACGCCACCGGCAAGCCGGTGGTCCTACTGCTGATGTCCGGGCGCCCCCTCATGCTGGAGACGGTGGAGCCCCTCGTCGCCGCCGTGCTGGTGGCCTGGCACCCGGGCACCATGGGCGGGCCCGGCATCGCGGACCTGCTGACCGGTGCCGCCAATCCCTCCGGCCACCTCACCCTCACCTGGCCCCGTTCTGTCGGCCAGATTCCTATTTTCTACGCACACAAAAACTCCGGCCGGCCCGCCCCCAAGTCCGGGCACCCCGAGGACCCTTACTATTCGCGCTACATCGACTCGCCCAACACCCCGCTGCACCCCTTCGGCTTCGGGCTCAGCTACACCCGGTTCGCCCTCGACCGGCTGCGCCTGAGTGCCGCCTTGCTGCAGCCGGGCGGCGCGCCGCTGACCGTCTCGGTCCGCGTGCGCAACACCGGCACCCGCGCGGGCGAGGAGGTCGTGCAACTCTACGTCCGCGACCGCGTCGGCTCCGTCACCCGGCCGGTGCGCGAACTGAAGGGGTTTAGGAAAATCGCCCTGGCCGCCGGCGAGGCGCAGGACGTGAGCTTCCCGCTCACACCCGCCGACCTCGGCTTCTGGCGAGCCGACCAGACCTTCGGCCCCGAACCGGGGGAATTCGAAGTGTTTGTCGGCGACGACGCGGACGCCACGCTCACGGCGGCATTCACCCTGGCCCAGTAAGGCCGGGCTTCCCGCGCGGCCGCGATCCGTTTCCCAGCCAGGTCCCTGCCCTGGGCGGGGGCAGTCGCGTTCGTGCAGCCGCCGTTGCGCCGCCCGCACCCAGGCCCGCTCGGCGTCCGGCGAGCGAGGGAGGCCAGCAAACTCCCCCACTCCAATTCAGCCGCCTGGCTGCGAGCTATCCGCTGACCAATGGGAAAAACCATGCCGCTCTGGATTGGGAATTCTCAAACCTTCGAATTGGATTCAGTCCCGTCCCACAGGGAGTGGATATGACGATGCAACTGCTTGCATAGGAATGCGAGCAAGGTGTCGGCGGGCGCCGGCGTAATTGATGATTTTAGTGCGAAAGCTGGTTTTGCTCGGGAAGAATCACGCGTGCT
>CAISJA010000141.1 GCA_903885525.1 uncultured Opitutaceae bacterium | reverse complement strand
GCCTCGCGCCCGTCGCCGCCCTGCAGTCGGTGCTGCGGCGGCATGGGCTGGATCTTCCTCCGGAGGCGGTCCGCCAGGGGATGGGCCTGCCCAAGAAAGAGCACCTGCGGCTTCTCCTGGCGGGCCGGCCGGGAGCGCCCGACGCCGACGCGCTCTATCCCGAGGTGGAGACGGCGATCTTTGCCGAATTGGAGCGCCACACCGGGCTGATCGACGGCACCCTGGAGCTGGCCGACTGGCTGTATGACCGGGGTACCAAGCTCGGCACCACGACCGGCTACACCGCCGCCATGATGGAGGTGGTCGGGCCGGCCGCCGCGCGGCAGGGCTACATTCCGGAGTCGGTCGTGACCCCCGACGGGCTCCCCGGGGGCCGGCCGGCGCCGTATATGATTTACGCCAATGCGCTCCAGCTGGGGGTCTGGCCCCTGTGGCGCTGCGTCAAGATCGGGGACACGCCCAGCGACATCGCGGAAGGGCGCAATGCCGGCTGCTGGACCATCGGGGTCGCCGTCGCCGGCAATGCCCTGGGGCTGCCGCTGTCCGCCCTGTCCGCCCTCGCGCCGGACGAAAGGGCCGCCCGCTGCGTGGAGGCGCGCGCCAGCCTGCACCAGGCCGGGGCGAATTATGTGGCGGATTCCATCGCCGACGTGATCCCGCTGCTGGAGGAGATCGAGCAGCGCAACCGGGCCGGGGAGCTGCCCACGCTGGCCGATTAGCGGCCGCCGCTCCCCGGGGCGAATCCCATTTCGCCCGCGACGGCGGCGATCGCGTGCAGCAGCGCCTCCATGTCGCGCGGGTACAGCCGCCCGATGTTGCCGATGCGGAAACACTGCGCCCGGCTGACCTTGCCCGGATAGATCACCATGCCGCGCTGCGCCAGCTTCCCGTAAAAAACATCGAAATCGTAGCGCGGATCGGCCGGGCAGAGGTAGGTGGTGATGATATGGCTCATCCGCGTCTCCGGGAGGTAGGCGACAAAGCCCAGTTCCCGCATCCCTGCCGTCAGGGTCCGGTGGTTCGCCTGGTAGCGGGCGGCGCGAGCCGTGACCCCGCCCTCGGCGAAGAATTCCCGCAGGGCCTGCCGGAAGGCGAGCAGCACCTGCGTCGGCGGGGTGAAGCGGAATTTGCCGCTCTGCTCGAAGCCGCGCCACTGGTCGGCCAGGTCGAGGCTGTGGCTGCGCGCCCAGTGGCCGGCGAGGGCGGACTCCAGCAGGCTTCGGCGGGCGAGCACGAAGCTGAAGCCCGGCACGCCTTCGATGCACTTGTTCGCGCTGGAGACCAGCACGTCGATCCCCGCCGTTTCCAGGTCGATCGGGTAGGCGCCGAAACTGCTCATGGCATCGACCAGAAAGGTCCGGCCGGCCGCGCGGACCGCGCGGCCCACCGCCTGGAGATCGTTGGCCAGCCCCGTGGTCGTTTCGCAGTGGACCATCCCGAGCGTGTGCGCCCCGGGATGCGCGGCGAGCACACTTGCCACCGTGGCGGCATCGGCGGGCTCGTTTTCCGCAAAGGAAACCACGACGACATCGAGCCCCAGCATCCGGGCGATCTTCACCAGACGTTCGCCATAAGCGCCGTTCGTGACGAGCGCCACCTGACCCTGGCGGGGCGTGAGCGAACCCAGCGCCGACTCCACCCCGAAGGTGCCGCTGCCCTGCATGAGGGTCGCCTCCCAGCCCGCCTCGCGGCCGACCCCGGCGGCCCGCAGCAGGCCATCGCGGATTTCCCGGATGATGGCCCGGATCGGGGCATCCCAGGCCCCGATGTCATGCAGCATCGCCTGCTTGACCGCCAAGCTGGTGGTCAAGGGGCCCGGCGTGAACAGCCGGGGGTCGAAGGCCGAAGGAAAGGGGAGTTCATGGGCCTCGGCCGGCGCGGGCAGCGGAGCCGCCGGCTGACTGTCCGGAAGGGAGACATCGGGAGAGGGGAGCATGCCGGCAAGGCTGGCCGGCGGCAAGCGTGCCGCAACGGGCAACCCGGGTCGTTGCGCAAATTTAACCTGGGCAAATGGCGGCGGGGGCGGCTCAGCGAAATTTCGCTAGTGTCCTGTAAGCTAAGTTCATTCACAAAGTCTTTTTGATCCGTTCGAGGATCAGATCGGCCGAGGCCGTCCAGATGAAGGGCACCGGGTCCTGATTATTGGCGTGGATATATTC
>CAISJA010000140.1 GCA_903885525.1 uncultured Opitutaceae bacterium | reverse complement strand
GCTTTTCGTCATTGTGTTCCAGTTCATCCCATCCTCTCTTGGCACTCCGCGCGGCAATTAGCCAGAAAAATCGGTAAACCGTTGTCGCTTCCTGCAACAGGCTTTCAGCAGTACGGAGCCCTGGTCCCATGATTCAAACAGGCTCCAGGAAAACATTGGCGGTGCAGCGGCGCGGGGTTCCGGAGTTTCCGGCTCCGCAGCCGGAACTGATAGTGGAGCGACCAAAGAAAAAACAAGCGAGGCGGCGAGCAGCAAAACTCGTCCATAGGCCCGGGGAAATTGACCGTTTGTCAGCCCTCCTGCTACGTTCGTCCGAAGCGTACGTCCAAGCCTTGTCCAAGCTCCGCCACGGCCGAATGAACCGGCATCGTGCCTGCTTCGACTGAAAATATTACAATTCACCTGTAGCCAAGATGAAGCATGTAGGGATGCGCCGCAAGGTATTATCTCCCAAAATCGGATAAAAAGACAGGAATATGCAATAGCGACTGGACGGTGGAATAGGCTCCAAAACAGCCCCTCGCTCCGGGCAGCGGCGCGGCGGTCAAAGTGGGAGATTCTCCGTGGACTGATTCAGCAATAGCACGCACTTGAGCCCTCCGGCCAAAGTCAGCGTATGTCCCGCATAGATCGCAACGCACGCCAATGCCGGCATCGCTGGCTGCGCCATGATTCAGCCCTGCCGTCGACGAAGGTGGAGGTAATCGGAGCAACTTGTTTGTAATATTATGTTTGTTAGGTTATTGCATTTTTATTGGCCATCCTTCGCCGAGATGACCGCTGGGTTATTTCTGCCCATAGTAGATCGGATACAACCAGCCAACACTGTAGGCACGAAAAGGAAGGCCCAACTTGGCTCCGTGAAGGGTATGCCCTAGACTTAATATTACGCATTATATTATTCAACAGATATATGCGCATCTGTTTAACCATGATTCACGGCAAATCACTGCGCGTGCTATGGGGTCGTTTTACAAGAAAATATCGATTGCGTGAATATCTGAGAGTGAGTGTCCGAGCGGAATTTTTTGGGGAGTGGGTGCCCTACAGAATGTGGAAGGATGGAGCAGAGGGCGGCGAAGGGGTGGCATAGGGCTTGGCAATCGGGCCGATCTCGTGTTTTTGTCCGGACGAATCATGTCGCCGAATCGATTCTACAATGAGTTCGACCTGGAGGAATGGGGCAGTCCGCGCAAGCCCGACTACCGCACGCCCTTTCAGATCGACCGCGACCGCATCATTCACGCCCATGCCTTCCGCAAGCTGCAATCGAAGACACAGGTTTTTCTCAGCGGGGAGTATGACTTCTACCGCACCCGCCTGACGCACTCGATGGAAGTGGCGCAGATCGGACGCTCCATCTGCACTTGGCTGCGCAGTCTCGCCGGGCCGCTGACGGAGGATTTCTACATTGATTCCGACCTGGTTGAAGCCAGTTGCCTGGCCCACGACATGGGGCACCCGCCGTTTGGGCACTCCGGCGAACGCACCTTGCAGGAGCTGATGAAGCGGCGCGGGGGGTTTGAAGGCAACGCCCAGACCCTGCATCTCCTCTGCGAGACGATGTACCAGAACGAGACCGGGGTGAAGGGCATGCAGCCCACCCGCGCCCTGCTCGACGGGGTGCTCAAGTACAAAAAGCTCTACACGGAATGGCCCTCGCCTCCCGTCCACCATTTCATCTACGACACCCAGGCCCCGGTTCGTGACTGGGTCTTTGGCGGCGGACGCATCCCTGGCGCGTTGATGCGCGGCACGGCCCTGAACGACTTCAAGAGTGTCGAATGCCAGATCATGGACTGGGCCGACGACGCCGCGTATTCCCTCAACGACATCGTGGACGGCGTCCGCGCCGGGTTCCTCACCATCGAACGCGTCGAACGTTGGGCCGCCGGGGAGAAAATGGATGGTGCCCGGCAGGGCCACATGGCCTCGCTGTTTGAGGCCATCCGCGCCGACCGGCTCGAAAACGCATTTTCTCAGAAGATCGGCCTCTTCATCAAGGCCTGCTGCCTGCGGGAACGCGATAATTTCATGGCGGCCAAGACCAACCGCTACAAGTACGATCTCGTGGTCGATCCAGCCGCCCTCGACGAGGCGGCGTTCTTCAAGAAGATGGCCAACGACATCATTTTTGAGAGCCCGCAGCTGGAGCAGCTCGAATTCAAGGCCCGCTCGGTCTTTCTGGCGCTGCATAACGCCATCTGGGAAAATTACGCCCAGCGCAACGAGCGCGTCATCACCATCCTGCCCGGGAGCGTCAGCCGGCTGATCGACGCCGAGAAGTCCCTTGACGGCAAGGCGCGGCGCATCTGCGACTATCTCTCCGGGCTGACCGACGGCATGATCGTCCGCACTTACCGCCGGCTCTTCGATCCTGAGTTTGGCAGTTTCCGCGACCTGAACTGAAACGGGGTGGACTCGCGGCGGCAGGACACGGGCGGGGCAAGCCAAGCTGCGTGCGCCGAAAGAGAGGCAGATCCGAATTCCTCTCCAGAGCGTCCCCGGGATGGGGTGAGCTGGGGTTCTGTCAGACTGGCTCGGTCTCAGGCTTTGCCGCCGGGCGAGAGATGTCCGTTGGCCACGGCCTCGTCGATCATCCGGACGGCGTACTCCCAAAGGGCGGTCGAACCCTGCGCCACGTGGGCGTTGCGGGCGAGGACGCGGTCCTGCGTGATCCCGTGCTTGCGCCAGGCGTGGCCCTCGGTGCGGCAGTTCAGCAGCATGGGGTGGAAACGGTCGCAGGCCGCGGCGAAGCGGGCCTCCGGAGTCGCCTGCGCCTCGAACTCGTCCCAGAGCGCGCGGTGCCCTGCGGCCTGGTCCGGCGGGAGCAGGCCGAAGATGCGGGTGGCGGCGACAGCTTCGCGGGCATGCTGGTCAGCCATCCCCTTTGTGTCGTAGGCGAAGGTGTCGCCGGCGTCGATCTCCACCAAGTCATGGATCAGCACCATTTTGAGGATGCGGAGGACATCGAGCGGCTGGTGGTTGCTGTGCTCCGCCAGGATGATGACCATGAGGGCGAAATGCCAGGAGTGCTCGGCGCTGTTCTCGGGACGCCGCCCCAGGATCGTGAGGGTCTGGCGCCGGACTTCCTTGAGCTGGTCGACTTCGACGAGGAATTCGATCTGGGCGGCGAGACGGGCGGCAGGGGTCATGGTCGGAGCAGAGGGTTGAGGAGACTGACCCAGAGGGAATAGCCGTCGTGAACCAGGTGCAGTTGGTCCGGGCCGAAAAGCTCGGGCCGGGGCGATCCGGCTGCATCGAGCATGGGATGGTAAACATCGACGAAGGCCAGGTGCCGGTCGCGGGCGCACGCGGCCGCGAGGAGGCGGTTGGCGCGGACGAATTCCGGCATGAGCTTCGCGCGCAGGGGACTGGGCTTAAGGGAGACGCAGATGATGCGCACCGCCGGCTGGGCCGCGAAAATTCTGGCACAGAAGGCGTCGAAATCAGCGGCCACCGTTTCGGCGGACTTGCCGTTGGCGATGTCGTTTTCCCCGGCGTAGAGCACGATGATCCGGGGCCGGTAGGGGAGGACGATGCGGTCGGCGTAGAAGACGCAGTCGGCCAGTTCCGAGCCGCCGAAGCCGCGCTGCACGAGGGGCAGGCCGGGGAAATCGGCCGCAAGGGTGGCCCACCGGCGGATGGAGGAACTGCCGACAAAGACCACGGTGTGAGCCGGCGGCGGGTGGGTCGCATCGTCGGCGGTCAGCGCGTCAATTTCCTTCGCCCAGTCGGCCGGCTTGGCCGGGGAGGGCAGGGGAGCGAGCCCGGACACGCAGCACGCCAGGATCACGGCCCGGACCAGACGGGGGAGGGATGGTTTCACGCGGGTCCACCCAAGACGTTCCGACGGCGGAGCGCAATGGTGCAGAGAGCAGCGGCCCCCGGTGCGAGCGGGCTTGCGCCGCGGTGGGTTGTCTCCACTTTCCCTCCCCATGCGCAACGTCACCCTGCCCCTGCTGGCCGCCACGCTGCCCGTCCTGGCGCTGGCCGCCTGGAAGTATCCCGCCACGAAAACCGTCGAGCACACCGATGATTATTCCGGCACCAAGCTCACCGACCGCTACCACTGGCTTGAGGAGCTGGACTCGCCGGAAACCAGGGGCTGGGTGGCGGCCCAGAATGCCTTCACCGACGCCGAACTTGCCCGGATGCCCGAGCGGGCATGGGTCAAGCAACGCCTGACGGAATTGTGGAACTACCCGCGCACCGGCCTGCCGACGAAGGAGGCGCAGTGGTATTTCTACACGAAAAACGACGGCCTGCAGAACCAGTCGCCACTTTTTGTGCAGGAGGGCCTGACCGGCACGCCCCGGCTGCTGATCGACCCCAACACGCTGTCCGCCGATGGCACCGTGGCGCTCACCGTCACCTCGCCCTCGCCGGATGGGCGGTGGCTGGGCTATGGGCTGGCCCGCGCCGGCTCCGATTGGAATGAGTTTCATTTCCGCGACATCGCCACCGGGCAGGATGCGGCGGAGGTGATCCAGTGGGTGAAGTTTTCCGGCTTGAGCTGGACCCATGACGCGAAGGGATTTTTCTACTCCCGTTTTCCTGCTCCCGCCGACGGCAATCCGAAGGTCTTCACCCGGCTGGAAAACCGGCAGCTCTATTACCACCGGATGGGCAGCAACCAGGCTGAGGACCGGCTGATCTTCGCCCTCCCGGATCATCCGCAGTGGTCCTTCGAAGCCGAGGTGTCGCCGGATGGACGCTACCTGGTCATCACGGTCAGCCAGCCGGGGTTGCCGGGCAACGCCGTCTCCTGCATCGACCTGCAGGACGCACACCAGCCGGTGCTGGGCGGCCCGGTGGTGAAGCTGGTCGACAGCTTTGCCGACACGCTGTCCTTCCTCGGCAATGCGGGGCGCACTTTTTATTATTCCAGCAACGCCGGCGCGCCGCACGGCAAGATCGTCGCCCAGTCCCTCGATCAGCCCGCCGCCTTCACCAGTGTTGTCCCCGAAACTGCCGATACCATCGAGGACGCGCGCCTCTCGGCTGGGCATGCCGTCATCACGTACCTGCACGATGTCACCAATCGCGTGGCGGTCCATCGGTTGGACGGCACTTCTGTGGGGGACATTCCGCTGCCCGGGCTCGGCTCAGTGACGGCAGTCAGCGGCCGCAGCCAGGACACGGAGCTGTTCATCGGTTTCTCGTCGTTTCTTACGCCCGGCACAATCCTGCGCTACGACCTGACGGACCGGCAGGTGAGGATCTGGCACGAAACGAAGGTACCGTTTGACCTCGACCGCTACGAGGTGAAGCAGGTTTTTTATCCTTCCAAGGACGGCACCCGGATACCGCTGTTTCTGGTGCACCGGAAGGGGCTCAAGCTCGATGGCCAGGCCCCGGGCTGGCTCTACGGCTACGGCGGTTTCAACGTCGTGATGAAGCCGCGGTTTGCCGTGCCGCCGCTGGTCTGGATCGAGCGCGGCGGGGTCTATGCCATGGCCTGCCTGCGCGGCGGCGGCGAGTATGGCGAGGGATGGCATCGGGCGGGCACGCAGGAGCGCAAGCAGAACGTCTTTGACGACTACCTCGCGGCCGCCGACTGGCTCGTCGCCCAGGGCTACACCGCGCACTCCCGGCTGGTGCTGGACGGACGCTCCAACGGCGGGCTGCTCCTCGGGGCGGTCGTGAACCAGCGGCCTGATCTCGCCGCCGCCGCCGTGCCCGCGGTCGGCGTGATGGACATGTTGCGCTACCACAAATTCACCGTCGGAGCGGCGTGGGCGACCGACTACGGCAATTCGGACACGTCCGAAGGATTCAAGTACCTCCTCGCCTACTCACCGTTGCACACGGTGAAAGCCGGGGCGAAATATCCGGCGATTCTGGTCACGACCGGGGATCATGACGACCGCGTGTTTCCGGCGCATTCCTACAAATACACGGCGGCGCTGCAGGCCGCGGCGGACCCGGACAGCGGACCGATCCTCATCCACATCGAGGCAAACGCCGGCCACGGCGGGTCCAGCGGCACTTCCCCGGTTTCCAAAACAATCGAGGACTGGTCCCTGCGCATGGGCTTCGGGGCACACTACACCGGCTGGGGAAAGTAGCTCCCGGCCGCGGTCATCCGGCGGTTTCGCCGCAGCCGCCGCTGCGGCCGGCGCAGGGGGCCATGCCCTGACCGCGCCACTCCGCGTTTGCACCTGCGGGAGACCTGGTTATCTCGTAGACCATGTCCCGGCTATTTGAACCACTTCAACTCGGCGCCCTCCGGCTGCCGAACCGTATCATCATGGCCCCGCTCACGCGCTGCCGCGCGGGAGCCGGGCGGGTCCCGACGGAGCAGACCGCCGAGTATTATGTCCAGCGGGCGTCGGCCGGTTTGATCCTCTCGGAGGCTACGGCGGTCGATCCGCTGGGCGTCGGCTACCCCGACACCCCCGGAATCTGGTCGGAGGATCAGGTGGCGGGCTGGCGCAAGGTCACCGCTGCGTTGCATGCGGCCGGAGGCCGGATTTTTTTGCAACTGTGGCATGTCGGGCGGGTCTCGGATCCGGTTTATCTTAACGGCGCCCTCCCGGTGGCTCCGAGCGCGCTCGCCCCCGCCGGGCACGTCAGCCTGATCCGACCCCAGAAACCCTTTGTGACCCCGCGGGCCCTGGAGACCGGCGAGATTCCCGGCATTGTCGCCGCGTTTCGCCGCGGTGCCGAAAACGCCCTGCGTGCGGGCTTCGACGGCGTCGAAATCCACGGCGCCAACGGCTACCTGCTCGACCAGTT
>CAISJA010000139.1 GCA_903885525.1 uncultured Opitutaceae bacterium | reverse complement strand
CTGCGCCCAAACGGCGACAGCGCCAACAGCGCCATCAAGCAGGTCGCCTCCGGCCGCTTCGGCGTCACCGCCGAGTACCTCGCCAACGCCCGCGAGATCGAGATCAAGATGGCGCAGGGCGCCAAGCCCGGCGAGGGCGGCCAGCTCCCCGGCCACAAGGTCTCCCCCCTCATCGCCCGCCTCCGCTTCTCCGTGCCCGGCGTCACCCTCATCTCGCCGCCGCCACACCACGACATCTACTCCATTGAGGACCTCGCGCAGCTCATCCTCGACCTCAAGGAGGTCAACCCGCGCGCCAAGGTCTGCGTCAAGCTCGTCTCCTCCTCCGGCGTCGGCACCATCGCCGCCGGCGTGGCCAAGGCCTATGCCGACGTCGTGCTCGTCTCCGGCCACGAAGGCGGCACCGGCGCCTCGCCGCTCGGCTCGATCAAGAACGCCGGCTCCGACTGGGTGCTCGGCATCGCCGAAGCCCACCAGGTGCTCATGATGAACGGCCTCCGCAGCCGCGTGACGCTCCGCACCGACGGCGGCATGAAAACCGGCCGCGACATCGTGATCGCCGCCATCCTCGGCGCCGAGGAGTTCAACTTCGGCACCGCCGCGCTCATCGCCGCCGGCTGCGCCATGTTCCGCGTCTGCCACCTCAACACCTGCCCCGTCGGCGTGGCCACCCAGCGCGAAGACCTCCGCGCCAAGTTCCGCGGCAAGCCCGAAAACGTCATCGCCTACTTCAACGCCGTCGCCGAGGAGGTGCGCCACTACCTCGCCCGCCTCGGGGCGCACACCCTCAACGACATCATCGGCCGCCCCGAACTGCTCGAGCAGATCGACGATCCGGCAAACCCGAAGACGCGCTTCCTCAACCTCTCCGGCGTCCTCCATAATGTCGATCCGACCGGCCAGCTCGACCGCATCCACACCCGCGAGCGCAACGAACGCTTCGGCTCCGAGGGCACCCTCGACGAGCTGATCGTCCAGGAGGCGCGCCATGTGATCGCCGGCCGCACCGGCCGCTTCACCGGCCGCTACAAGGTCCGCAACACCAACCGCTGCCTCGGCACGCACCTCTCCGGCCAGATCGCCTACCTGCGCGGCAGCTACAGCCCGCTCTCCCCGCGCACCATCGACCTCGAGTTCACCGGCACCGCCGGCCAGAGCTTCGGCACCTTCCTCGTGGAAGGCGTACGCATGACCCTCACCGGCGAGGCCAACGACTACGTCGGCAAAGGCATGAGCGGCGGCGAGATCGTCATCCGGCCCCTGCCCGCCGAGTCCTTCAACTGGGAGACCAACGTCCTCCTCGGCAACACCTGCCTCTACGGGGCGACGGGCGGCACGCTCTTCGCCGCCGGCTGGGCCGGCGAACGCTTCGCCGTCCGCAACTCCGGCGCCACCGCCGTCGTCGAGGGCGTGGGCGACCACGGCTGCGAATACATGACCCGCGGCACCGTGGTCGTCCTCGGCCGCACCGGCCTCAACTTCGGCGCCGGCATGAGCGGCGGCCTCGCCTTCGTCTGTGACGAACGCAACGTGCTCCCGCAGCGGCACAATCCCGCCATGATCTCCCTGGAACGCCTCGGCCACCAGGAGGAAATCGAGTCGCTCCGCGCGCTGATCACCGCGCACGGCGACGCCACCGGCAGCCCGCAGGCCCGGCGCCTGCTGGCGGACTGGCCCGGCACCGTCGCCAGATTCTGGAAGGTGGTCCCCCATTCGCCCACGCCGGACGCCCCGAAGCCCTGCTTCCAATTCCAGGAAGTGCGCCTCCAAATCGACGGTGTACACGAGACGGCCGGAGTCTGACCGGTGGCCGATCCCCGCCCCGCCCGGATGAAAACCGCGGCGGGTGACAGGAAACCGCCCCGCGCGCAACACGCGGTCACCCACGCGCGCCCCGCTCCCGCAGCATCCTCGCGTATCACGCACTCCCTCCCGCGTGCCCCCGCCGCATGCGCCCTCTTGCACAACACGCGCCATGCCGCGCACGCCTCCCGCGCCCGCAATATCCCCGCGCCCCGCGCGCCCTCCGCCACACCCGCCACACCCGCCTCCCCACCGCCACCCGCCACCCGCCACCACCCCTGTCACCCCACGCCCCAAGCCACCCCGCGCCCCGCCACCACCTCAGGCAATACCAACATGGAAGCCGGTTTCCTCTCCACACCTGCGGATGAGAAGTAACCTATTGGGTTACTTGTTTGATTTAGCTACGACGGTTGTTGAATTCACAAGTAACCCATTGGGTTACTTTATCGGATTTGATTCCCCGGGTAAGGCGAGGATCGGACCGCGGGCTAACCGCCGCACCCGCACATTCCCCCACATTCCCGCACATTCCCCCACATTCCCGCCATTCCCGCACATTCCCGCACATTCCCCCACATCCCCACGCCTCCCCCGAGCCACCCCCACGACACCCCGCACCCCACGCCCTCCTGCGCGTGCGCCCTGCTCCCGCAGCATCCTCGCGCATCACGCACTCCCTCCCGCGTGCCCCCGCCCGCGTGCGCCTTCTTGCGCAACATGCGCCCCGCGCACCCACACTGCCGCCTGCGGCAACCCGGCCCTCCGCTCTCGGCGTTTCGGCTTGGCAAAACCTCTTGCCGGCCTGAGTGGAGGGATCCTCGCCGGGCCGGTGGCGGAACGCCGAACCCGGTCGAATTGCGGGACCCAGTCGGAGCGCGGGACCCGACGGCGGAGGCGGAACCCGGTCGGAGCGGGGAACCTGGGCGGGGAAAGTTCGCCCATCTCATTGGGGCGAAGCGGGCCTGGCGGCCGGCAAGATTATGACATGCCGCGCGGACGGGATGGCAGGTGCAATGCTTTGTCCGGGGCCGTGACCGGTCATCATCATGCGATGATGACCGGTCCGTCCAACACCCATCCTGAAGAAGACACCCTACATGACCAAATACACCTACCAACTGGCGGCCGGGGCGATGTCCCTGCTGGCCTTCGCTGCGGTTGCCCGCGCTGACATCAAATTGAACGACAACATCTCGGTCAACGGTTACGCCGTCGGCTCCTACCAGCAGACGGACCCGAAGCCGGGGGTGTCCTCCGACTCCTTCCAGGTCGATACCGCCGTGCTCGGGACCACCATCACGACCAAGCCGGTGACCGCCGTGGCCACGCTGCTCTACACGCCGAACGCCGCCAATGAAGTCACGCTGCTCGACGCCTAT
>CAISJA010000138.1 GCA_903885525.1 uncultured Opitutaceae bacterium | reverse complement strand
GCCCGCCGCCAAGGCCAAGGCCCGGGCGACGCTGGAGCAACTTAAGGGACTGATTGAAGCTGAGGCCCGCCAGCGCGCTTCCGCTGAGCGGATCCCGCCCGCATGAACCGGTTCAAGCTGCCTCTCCTGCTGCTCGGCCTGGCCGCCGGGGTGGCGGGCCTGTTGATCGGATGGCGGGCCCAGATTCCTGGCCCCGCCCGGGACTTTCTGGTCTTCGACCGTCAGGGGGTGACTTGCTCGATTGTGCTGCCTGACGTGCCCAGCCAGCAGGAGCGCGAGGCCGGGGAGCTGATGGCGGAAACCCTGGCCGCCGCCGCGGGACTTCATCCGCGGCTTTTCCCGGTGGTGCTGGAAAAGGATTGGCGACCCGGCCTGCGCTGCATCTTCGTCGGTGCCACGCGCCCGGCCGAAAGGCTTTACCGTCTGGCCGGGGAGTCGGCGCTGGAACGCCCGGTAGCCTGGACGGTCCGGCCGGAAGGTGTGATGGTGCGGGCGCGGTGGCGCGAGGATGCGGTGATTGCCGCGAGCTGGTTTCTTGAGCAGACGGTCGGGGCGCATTGGTACATCCCGGGTCCGCTTGGCCGAGAAGTGGACGCGCGCCCGGTGCTGCGGCTCGCCTATGGCGACCATGCGGTCCATCCGGCCTATCTCTCCCGCTCGCTGGGTGGTCTGGACCGGCCGGAGGAACTGGCCTGGGCCTGGTCCAACCGGCTGCTGACCCTTTTCGAACACGGGCATACCGCAGCCAGGATATTCAACCGGGAGGAACTGACCGCCCAGCCCGCCCTGGCCCCCTTGTTGCGGGGCCAGCGTTATCTACCGACCGGTCCGGAGGACGGCAGCTGGCAGCCAAATTTCACGGCGCCCGCCGCGGCGATCCTGGCGGCGAAGCGGGCCAAAGAGGCATTTCAGGCGGCCCCGGACCGGCTCACTTTTGCCGTGGGGCAGAACGATACCTTTCGCTTCGATCAAACCACCCCCACGCTGAACGCGATCGCCCCGCGGCAATTTTTCCGGCACAAGCCCGACTACGCCAACCTGCTGTTCGGTTTCCTCAACCCGGTGGCCAAGGAGGTGGCCCGGGATTTTCCGGATCGCTACATCACGACCTATTCCTACGACTGGACCGAGAACGCCCCGCGATTTCCCGTCGAACCGAACATCCTGCCTTTCCTTACGGCGGATCGCAGCGATTGGTTTGATCCGCAATTTGCCGAAGCCGACCAAGCCCTGATGCGCCGCTGGCGGAACGCCGGCCCCCGGATGTTCGCCCTGTACGACTATTATTATGGTGCACCTTTCTTCGTTCCCCGACCGACGTTGTATGCGGTCTCGCAACCCATTCCCTATGCCTATGAGACGGGGGCGCGGGGTTTTTACGCGGAATGCTTCCCCAACTGGGGGCTCGATGGACCTAAACTTTGGCTGGCCTCCCAGCTCCTCTGGGATGCACGGGCCGATCCGGCCGCGCTATTGGCCGGTTATTACCGGCAATACTGGCGCGAGGCGGCGGAACCGATGCGGGAGTATTTTGAACTCTGCGACCGGCAGTGGCTGCAGCAGCCCAAGCCGGCTGCGTGGATCAAGTACTACAAGGACGACCATCAATGCTTGCTCTTCCCAGCCGAGGTCCGCCGCGAGCTGCGAGCCAAACTGGACCAAGCGGCGGCGCTTGCCCAAACACCGGTCGTTCGCCAACGGGTAAGGCTTTGTCAGGCGGGCTTTGCCCTCACCGAGGCCTTCTGCCGCCATAACGAGCTGCGCGACGAGTTGCAGCGGCTCGCCCTCCGAACCAGGGCCGGGAGCGCCGAGAGCGCCGGGCTCGTGGAGGCGTGGAACCACTATTCCCTCGCACGCCAGGAACTGCGCCGAATCCATGAGAGTATCCGCAGGGATTTCCCCCTCGCCGTAAAATCTGAGCTGCTAGGAGAATATCTGCGCCATGACCCCCGCCGCCGGGTAGTCTGGACGCTGGCCGGAAACGTGAGCGATCTCTCCCGGCTGCCGGAGACGGACCTCCGCACCCTGTTCGCAGGACAGGACCCGCTCCGGGAGCTGCTGCACGCCCAGGTCACCCAGCAGCTCACTGATCCGGAGCTGACGACATTGCACGGCCGCTTCGCGCCGATTTTCACCTTGTTGGAGTGGGCGCAAACCGGCACCTCCTGGGTCGCGCGAGGCGAACCGTACGAACATCGCCGAATCGAAATTCTCACGCGGCCGGAGGGGCGCCAAGCGGTCCGGTATGCCGGGTGTAATCAGGAGTCGCTCTTCCAATGGGTTCAGGCCAAGCCTGATGCCCTCTATTTGGCCACTGTGCAGGTCCAGGCCCGGGTGAGCCCAGGAAACATGACGTTTCTGATCGTCACATTTGCAGATCGCGACGGAAATCATATAGGTCAGGGGGAGATAGACCGGCTGCCCGTGGGCGAGTGGGGTGAGGGTACTGTCTTGCAGGTGTTGGTGCGCGCGCCCCACCACGCCGCCACCGTGGCCGTCGGTGTGAGGACGTTGTGGCAGGTCAACAACGACTTTGCCGAATATGAAAGCCTGTCACTCCGCTGCTTCGGACAACGATGAACCCTCCCAGGTAAAGCAACGGTAAAACGGGAGACTCGATTTCGGTTTAGATGCGGATGGAGGTCGCAAAATCGGGATTATTTTATTGGTAGCCATATATTAACCAATTCGAAGCGCAATAATTTTCCGAAAGTTACGAGAAAGATGCGCCAGGGTGGTCCTGCATTGGGCCTACAGTTGCCGGGCGATCTATCCGATCTGCCAGGGGATGCAGAGACAGCCTCCTCCGCTCCAGCTCGCCTCCAGGGAGGTTTGGG
>CAISJA010000137.1 GCA_903885525.1 uncultured Opitutaceae bacterium | reverse complement strand
GTTTGAGGAGCGCATCAAGGCCGTGATGGACGAGATCAAGCGAGCGAAGAACATCATCATCTTCATCGACGAGCTCCACACCATCGTCGGCGCCGGTGCCGCCGAGGGCGCGATGGACGCCTCCAACATCTTCAAGCCCGCCCTTTCCCGCGGCGAGCTCCAGTGCATCGGCGCCACCACCTTGAACGAATACCGCAAGTACATCGAGAAGGACAGCGCCCTCGACCGCCGCTTCCAGAGCGTCAAGGTGGAACCGCCGTCCGTCGACGACACCATCATCATCCTCAAGGGCATCCGCGGGAAGTACGAGGAGCACCACAAGGCGGTCTTCACCGACAAGGCCCTCGAGATCGCCGCCAAACTCTCCGACCGCTACATCACCGGACGCTTCCTGCCCGACAAGGCGATCGACGTGATGGACGAGGCCGGTTCCCGGGCCCGCATCAGCGCCCTCAACCGCCCGCCGGAAATCGAGGCGATGACGAAGGAAATCGAGGAGGTTTGCGCCCGGAAGGAGCAGGCCATCGCCGCCCAGCGCTTCGAGGAGGCCGCCAAGTTTCGCGACCAGGAAAAACAGCTTCGCGCCAAGCAGGAGCAGATGATCGAGCAGTGGAAAAAGACCCGTGACGAAAACCGCATCACCATCGACGAGGAACTCATGGCGCAGGTCGTCGCCGACTGGACCGGCATCCCGCTCAGCCGCCTTGAACGCAAGGAGAGCGAACGCCTGCTCCAGCTCGAGACCGAGCTCCAGAAATCTATCGTCGGGCAGGACCCCGCCACCATCGCCATCGCCCGCGCCCTCCGCCGCAGCCGCGCCGACCTCAAGGACCCCCGCCGGCCCATCGGCTCGTTCATGTTCCTCGGGCCGACCGGCGTTGGCAAGACCGAGCTGGCCAAGCAGCTGGCCACCCAGATCTTCGGCTCCCAGGACGCGATCATCCAGATCGACATGTCCGAATACATGGAGAAATTCTCCGTCTCGCGCCTCATCGGCTCGCCTCCGGGCTACGTCGGCTATGAGGAGGGCGGCCAGCTCACCGAGGCCGTCCGCCGCCGCCCGTACTCCGTCGTGCTGTTTGACGAAATCGAGAAGGGCCACCCTGACGTCATCCAGCTCATGCTGCAGATCCTGGAGGACGGCCGGCTGACCGATTCGCTCGGGCGCACGGTCGATTTCCGCAATACCATCATCATCATGACGTCGAACATCGGTGCCCAGCTGCTCCATCGCGAAACCGCGATGGGCTTCGCGGCCGCGGCTTCGAGCTTCAACGACGCGGAGAAAATGCGCGAGAAGGTGCTGGAGGAGGCCAAGCGGGTCTTCAAGCCGGAGTTCCTCAACCGCATTTCCGACATCATCTTCTTCCGGCCGCTCGACAAGGACGACCTGGTGAAGATCGTCGAGCTGGAGCTCTCGAAGTTCGCCAGCCGCCTGGTCGAGCGTAAGATCACCATGGAGTTCACGCCGGAGGCGAAGGCGCTCTTGATCGAGAAAGGCTACGACGAGAAGTACGGAGCGCGGCCGCTGCGCCGCGCGGTCGAGCACTACCTCGAGGACCCGCTCGCCGAGGCCATTCTCCGCGGCGAGGTGAAGGAGGGCGATCCCGTGGTGGTCAACCGCGACGGCGAACGCCTGGTCTTCATGCAGAAGGCGCCGCCGACGGCGGCAACGGAAGTGACGCCGTAAGGCGTTCACTTCCGATCCCGGGGGTAGGGCGGGCCCGCTGGGCCCGCCGGGCTGTACCTGGGGCTACGACGAAGAGAATAGGTGTGCCCGGCGGACCCAGCGGGTCCGCCCTACCTTGCTTCCACCGCCACGTCCAAGAACGCCTTCAAAGCCGGATCGTCTTTTTCGGCGCCCTGGCGCCAGCCGACCACGAGCCGGCTTTCCGGCGCGGGGCCGAGCAGCGGCCGAAAGCGTACTTCCGGCGGCAGCAACCGGGCTTCCGATGGGCACATGAAGGTGGCGCCCATGCCGGCGCGCACCAGGCCGACGCCGTTGGCGCGCGGCCAGACTTCCTCCGCGATGCGCGGCGTGACGCCCGCCGAGGCGAAGGCCGCGAGGATGCGGTCGTAGAAGCCGGGATTGAAGGCGCGCGGGAAGAGGACGAAGGGCGTCGTCGCGAGTTCGCGCAGGCGCAGCGAGCGCTGCTCGGCGAGGGGGTGATCGGCCGGCAGC
>CAISJA010000136.1 GCA_903885525.1 uncultured Opitutaceae bacterium | reverse complement strand
GGTGATCTGGCCGACGCGGGTGTTCTCGACGGCGTAGCGGACGAGGCGGACCGGGGAGAAGAGGGAGTCGATCGGGATGACGCCGATCGCCTGGTCTTCCTTCTTGTTTTCCTCGCCGGGATAGTAGCCGCGGCCGGTCTTGACCTCGATCTCGGCCTCGAAGACGCGCTTGGTGTCGAGCGTGCAGATGACTTGGTCGGGGTTGATCAGCTTGACGCCGGCGTCGAGCTGGATGTCGGCGGCGGTGACCGGGCCTTCCTTGTTCACCTTCAGGAGCAGGCGCATGGACTCGCGCTTCTCGGAGACGAGGAGGATTTTTTTAAGGTTGAGGACGATGTCGGTGACATCCTCGACGACGCCGTCGATGGACTGGAACTCATGGTTCACGCCGTCGATCTTGATCGAGCTGATGGCGCAGCCTTCGATGGAGGAGAGGAGCACGCGGCGGAGGGAATTGCCGACCGTGTGGCCGTAGCCGGCCTCGAAGGGCTCGGCGATGAACTTGGCGTAGGTGGGCGTAGCGCCCTCCTCGATCTTGGTGAGTCTAGAGGGGATTTCGAATTTTCCGAGACGCTTGGGCATGGGAATGATCTCCGGTTGAGAGTTGGTAAGTGGGTGGGGAAGCGACCGGCGGAAGCGCGTTAGAAGCGCGAGTAAAACTCGACGATGAGCTGCTCGTTGATGGCGGGATCCATTTCGTCGCGGGTGGGCAAGCGGTTGACAACGGCGGAGAGGCCCTCGTCGTTGCGGGTCAGCCAGCCGGGGACGACCCGGGCCCGGTTCTCCTCGATCGCGCGGGTGACGATCTGGCGGGAGTTGTTGTTCGCCTTGATCTCGATGGTGTGGCCGGCGAGCACGTTGTAGCTCGGGATGTCTACCTTGTGGCCGTTGACCTTGACGTGGCCGTGGTTGACGAGCTGGCGCGCCTGGGCGCGGCTCCTGGCGAAGCCGAGGAGATAGACGACGCTGTCGAGGCGGGTCTCGAGGAGCTGGAGGAAGCGCTCGCCGGTGACGCCGCGCTCCTTCTTGGCGTTGGCGAAGACGCGGCGGAACTGGCGCTCGAGCAGGCCGTAGATGAAGCGGAGCTTCTGCTTCTCGGCGAGGCCGAGGGCGTATTCCGACATCTTGCGGCGCGACTTGGGGCCGTGCTGCCCGGGGGGAAAATTGCGGCGTTCGAGGACCTTCGCCGAGCCGAGCACGTAGGTGCCGAAGCGGCGGGAAACGCGGGTGGTGGGACCAGTATAGCGGGCCATGGGAAAATTGAGTTAGAAGTTGATGTCCAGAATTCGGGGCGAATCCGGGTTAGACGCGACGGCGCTTGCGCGGGCGGCAGCCATTGTGGGGCACCGGCGTGACATCGATGATGGAGGATATCTCCAGGCCGATGGCCTGCAGGCCGCGGATGGCGGAGTCACGGCCGAGGCCGGGGCCGCTGACGCGGATCTGGACCTCCTTGAGGCCGTGGGCCATGGCGTTGCGGGCGGCGTCCTGGGCCACCACCTGGGCGGCGTAGGCGGTAGACTTGCGCGAACCACGGAAGTTGCACTTGCCGGCCGAGGACCAGGAGATGACGTTGCCCTTCGCGTCCGTGATGGAGACGATGGTGTTGTTGAAGGAGGCGGTCACGTTGGCGATGCCGGAAGTGATGTTCTTCGAGCCCTTGGCCTTGCGGACCTTGATGGTGCCGAGCTCCTCCTTGAGGAGGTCTTCGGCGGACGGGGCCTTGGCCACGCCACCGACGAGTTCGACGGGCTTGGCTTCGGCGGCGGGTGCCTCGCCTTCGGCACCGGGCTTGCCGGCCTTCGGGGCCTTGGCGGGCTTTTCGGCGGCGGGGGCAGCCGGGGCGGCGGCGTCCTTCTTGGGCGCCTTTTCCTTCTTGGGAGCGGATTTCTCTTCGGACATGGTGGGTAAGGGTTAGGCTTCCTTCGCCTTGGTGACGCCAACGGTCTTGCGCGGGCCCTTGCGGGTACGGGCATTGGTGGAGGTGCGCTGGCCGCGGACCGGGAGGCCGCGGCGGTGGCGGATGCCACGGTAGCAATTGATGGCCTGGAGGCGCTTCAGGTTGCCCGCGATCTCACGGCGCAGATCGCCCTCCACCACCCACTTATTGTCGGTGATGATGTGGAGGATCTTGTTGAGCTGCTCTTCGGTAAGATCCGAGGCACGCATGTTCGCGTCGAGACCGGCGGTCTCGATGATGAGGTCGGCACGGGCGGGGCCGATGCCGTAGATGTACCGGAGGGAAAATCCGATCTTCTTTTTGGCGGGAAGTTCAACGCCGAGGAGACGAGGCATAGGTTTGGGTGAGTTGAAAGTTGAAAGTTGGAAGTGGGAAGTGGGAAGTGGGAGGGAAAGGGATGGTGGACGGGGCTAGGGAGCGGCGGGGCGCGGGAGGGTGAGGATTTCCGGGCCGGCCTCGGTCGTGAGCACGGTGTGTTCGAAGTGGGCGGAGGGCGAGCTGTCGGCGGTGACAACGGTCCACCCGTCGCTGAGGGTGCGGACCCGGTGGCCGCCGAGGTTGACCATCGGCTCGATGGCCAGCGTCATGCCCGGCTTGATGCGCTCGCCGGTGCCCTTGCGACCGAAGTTTGGAATCTGCGGCTCCTCATGCATCGACTGGCCGACCCCATGGCCGACCATATCGCGGACGACGCTGAAGCCGTGCGACTCGACGCAGGCCTGCACCGCCTGCGAGATGTCGCCGATCCGGTTGCCGACCACTGCCTGGGCGATGCCGAGCCGGAGGGCGCGTTCCGTGACCTCGAGGAGACGGGCGGTCGAAGCGGCGATCGGACCGACGGGGACGGTGACGGCGTTGTCGCCGATGTACCCGTGGTATTCGACCGTCACGTCGACGGAGATGATGTCGCCGTCGCGGAGGATGCGCTTGAGGGAGCCGATGCCGTGGACGACCTCTTCGTTGACGGAGAGGCAGGTGTAGGCCGGGTAGCGGCGCGAGCCGATGGTATAGCCGTGGGGCGCGCTGCGCGCGCCGCGGGACGCGATCAGGTCGCGTCCAATCTGGTCCAAGTCGTAAGTGGTGACGCCAGGGCGGACCTGCGCCTTCAGCTCCGCGAGAATGTCGGCGGCGAGGGCACAGGCATCGCGCATCCGGCGGATGCCCTCCGCGTTTTTGATCGGGACGGCCATCAGGCGGCGGCGCAAGCGGTCTCGCAGAGGAGACCCTGGGTGCGGTAATGGGCCACGACGGGGTCGGAGTCGGGGCGGCCGGCGGCCAATACCCCGGTGAGGGTTTCGCCGCGCGCGTCGATCCAATCGTCGAGTACTTTGGCTTGGAGCAGCGTAGCCGGGTAGCCTTCGAGAAGGAAACCCGCATCGGGTTTGCGCGCCCAGAACCACTGGCGAAGGATCGCAAGGAGGACCTGGTCCGGCGCGGCGGTGCCGCGCGAGATCGCGGCCGCGGCCTGCTGGCCGCGGGGCGTACGACGCGAAATCTCCTGCTGCACTAAGGAGGCAGGAGAGACGTGCTCAATTGGGAAAGAACGGGCCGAGGCGATCAGATCCGCGGTGAGCGGACCCGAGGGACCAAGGAGAAGGATTTTCGCCTTCGCGGTCGCGAGGGCGGAAAAGGTGCTGGAGTGTTCAGCCCTTTTCACCGAAGTAAAGAGTTAAAGAGCGAAACGGCGGACGAGCCACGCGGTCAGGCCGACCAGGAGCATGATCGCCATGAAGCCGACGAGCTTCATGATGGTCGTGTCGGAGGCGGCCTCACCCAGGGACATCTGGGTGGAGGAGCTGCGACCCCGGATGCGGCCCTTCTTGAGGAAGCCGTCATAGTGGCGCTGGAGCAGGAAGGTCTCAATCTGCCGCATGGTGTCGAGAATGACGCCGACGGTGATGAGCATGCCGGTGCCGCCGAAGAAGTAAGCGATGCGCGGCGGAACCTTGAGCTGGAAGAGGAGTATGTCTGGGATGACGGCGATGACGGTGAGGAAGACCGCGCCCGCCAGCGTCAGGCGGGTCATGACGAAGTCGAGGAAGCTGGCCGTGGGCTCGCCCGGGCGGACGCCGGGGATGTAGCCGCCGTACTTCTTGAGGTCATCGGCCACCTGGATCGGCTTGAACATGACGGAGACCCAGAAATAGCTGAAGAACAGGATCAGGGTGGCCATGCCCACGTAATAGGTCCAGTGACCGCGGAGCAGGTTGCTGGAAAATTCAATGAGGAACTTGATGTCGAAGGCCGCGCCGAGCTGGGAGAAAATCTGCTGGGGGAAGAGCAGAATGGCGCTGGCGAAGATGACCGGCATGACGCCCGAATAATTGACCTTGAGCGGCAGGAAGGAGCTTTGGCCGCCATAGACCTTCTGACCGACCACCCGCTTGGCGTACTGGACCGGAATCTTGCGCTGGCCCTGCGTGACGGCGATGATGCCCATCGTCACGATGATGAAGAGGCCCAGCATGAGGACGGCCTGCGGCAGGCCGAGCTTGGCGACGCCGACGGGGGCGAAGAACAACTGGTAGGTCGAGTAGGCGGCGCCGGGGACGTCGGCCAGAATGCCGATGGTGATGAGCAGCGAGACGCCGTTGCCGATGCCGCGCTGGGTGATCTGCTCGCCGAGCCACATGAGGAGGAGGGTGCCCGCCGTCATGAAGATGGTGGACTGGATCAGGAACCAGGTGCGCCCGACCATGACGATCTGGCCGTAGTGGTTGATGTCGTAGCCGGAGAAGAGGCGGGCGGGATTCTCAAGGGCGAGAATGAGCAGCACGCCCTGGACCAAGCAGATGAGGACGGTCACATAACGGGTGTATTGGGTGAGCTTCTGGCGTCCGACATCGCCTTCCTGCTGGAGCCGGCTGAGGGAG
>CAISJA010000135.1 GCA_903885525.1 uncultured Opitutaceae bacterium | reverse complement strand
TTCGGTCGGTTTACGCCCGTCGAACTCGAATACTGGCAGGTCCAGCGCGCCTCTGAAAGCTGATCCAGCCGCCCACCACCAACCAGTCCTTATCAGCTAATTCACCATGGCCAAAAAAATTCAAGGCTACGTCCGTCTCCAGCTCCCCGCCGGTGCCGCCAATCCTGCGCCCCCGGTCGGTCCCGCCCTTGGCGCCCAAGGCGTCAACATCATGGGCTTCTGCAAGGAGTTCAACGCCAAGACCAAGGACCAGAACGGCATGATCATCCCTGTGGTGATCACCGTCTTCTCCGACAAGTCCTTCACCTTCATCTGCAAATCCCCGCCGGCCTCCGTGCTCCTGAAGAAAGCCGCCGGCGTCGCCTCCGGCTCGGGCAAGCCCAATCAGGACAAAGTCGGCAAAGTCACCAGGAAGCAGATCATTGAGATCATCAAGCTCAAGAAGTCCGATCTCAATGCCAACAGCGAGGAAGCTGCCATCCGCATGATCGCCGGCACCGCCCGCAACATGGGCATCGAAGTCGTCGACTGATTTTCACCACCACCCTCACCGCGGGAGTCCCTTCCGGGACGTTCGCACCGCACGGAGCCACATGGAAAAACATAGCAAACGCTACCACAGCGCCGTCAAGGCCGCTGACCTCACCAAGGATTACCCGCTCGCTGAAGCGGTCGCTATCCTGGCCAAATTCCCCCAGGCCAAGTTCGACGAGACCGTCGAGCTGTCCTTCCGCCTCGGCGTCGACCCCTCCCAAGGCGACCAGATGGTGCGCGGCACCACGCCCCTGCCGAACGGCTCGGGCAAGAAGATCCGCGTCCTCGTCTTCACCGACGATGCCGCCAAGGCGCTCGCCGCCGGAGCCGACTTCGCCGGCCTGGCCGACATCATGGCCAAGATCAACGAGGGCTGGCTCGACTTCGACGTCGCCATCGCGACCACCGAGGCCATGAAGCAGGTCCGCACCCTCGCCCGCATCCTCGGCCCCAAGGGCCTGATGCCAAATCCGAAGTCCGGCACCGTCACCGACGACATCGCCGCCGGCATCAAGGCTGTCAAGGCCGGCCGCGTCGAGTTCAAGATGGACAAGACCGCCAACATCGGCGTCGGCATCGGCAAACGCTCGTTCACCCCCACACAGATCGCGGAGAACGCCGCCGCCGTCCTCGAGGCGATCGGCAAGGCCAAACCGGCCTCCTTCAAGGGCCACTACATCAAGACCGTGGTCCTCTCCTCCTCGATGAGCCCGGGCGTCAAGCTCGCCTCCAGCGAATACAGCAAATTCTAACCCGGAACCCCCGTACCATGAGAGCCGAAAAGAAATTCCTGATCGACGAGGTCACCGGGCACCTGCAGAAGTCCGACTACGTCATCCTCACCAACTTCACCAAGCTGACCGTCGCTGACACCGCCGAACTCCGCAAGCGCCTCTCCCCCGAGAAGGCCGAGTTCCATGTTGTCAAGAACAGCTCCTTCCGCGTCGCCGCCAAGGCCTTCGGCCTGCCTGAGGTCGACAAGACCCTCACCGGCCAGACCGCCGTCGTCGTCGGTGGCAAGAATCCCGCCGGCGTCGCCAAGGTCCTGAAGAAATTCATCGAGGAAAAACAGAAGCTCGAGGTGAAAGTTGGCGTGCTGGACAAGAAAGTCTTCAGCGCCGTCGATCTCGCCAAGCTCGCCGACCTCCCTTCCCTGGACGCCCTGCGCGCCCAGTTCCTCAGCCTCCTGACCTCGAATGCCGCCGCCTTCGTCCGCGTCCTCGACGCCAAGGTCAAGAAGGAGCAACCCGCCGCCTAACCCTTTTCCCGCGCGGCGGCGCCCTTCCGGGCCGGCGCTGCGCGGGAGCCAACCATCCCTCGGGATCCGCTAGGGGATACGTCCCTTAATCGCGCGGCACCAAACCGCCGCCGCTAGCATTCCCAGGAGCAATATCATGAGCAACATCACCAAAGACCAAGTCATCGAGTGGCTGTCCGCCCAGCCCGTTCTGGAACTCGCCGCCCTTGTTAAGGACCTCGAGGGCAAGTGGGGCGTCTCCGCCGCCGCCGCCGTCGCCGTCGCCGCCCCCGGCGCCGCCGCCCCGGCCGCCGCCGCGGAAGAAAAGACCGAGTTCAATGTCGTCCTCCTCGAGGCCGGTGCGAACAAGATCGGTGTCATTAAGGAAGTCCGCGCCATCACCGGCCTTGGCCTCAAGGAAGCCAAGGACCTCGTGGAAAGCGCGCCCAAGCCCGTCAAGGAAGGCGCCAACAAGGCCGAAGCCGAAGAGATCAAGAAAAAGCTCGAGGCTGCCGGTGCCAAGGTCGAGCTCAAGTAACCACTTGGCGCTCAGCTCTCCAGCCAGTTTCCATTCCCGAGGGCAGGCCGGCTCCGTGCCCGGCCTGTCCTTCGGCGTTTCTTTCGTTCTTTCTTGGCGCGCCGAGGTCTCCGCACCCGCGTGCCCCACCGCCATCCGCACCCCGCGCCCCGCGCGAACCCGGTCCTGCCGCCCCCGCGGCGCCGGCGGATGAGTCTGTCACTTTCTTTCCACACTTAAACGGGAACTCCCATGGCCGATCGCATCCACACTGAACGCGTCAACTTCGGTAAGCTTCGCGAAGTTATTCCTCCCCCCGATCTCATCGAGCTGCAGATCAGCTCGTACCTCGAGTATCTCCAGAAAGATACGCCCGAGAAGCAGCGCAAGCCGGTCGGCCTCGAAGCCGTCTTCAAGGAGGTCTTCCCGATCCATTCCTACGACGAGCGCCTCACCCTCGAGTACGTCTCCTACAGCATCGGCGAGCCGAAGAGCTCGGAGATCGAGTGCCTCCGCGAAGGCACCACCTACGCCGTGCCGCTCTACGTCAAGCTCCGCCTCCGCGAGGAGGACTTCATCAAGGACGAGGAGATCTTCATGGGCGATATCCCCATGGTGACTGAGCGCGGCTCCTTCATCATCAACGGCGCCGAGCGCGTCGTCGTCTCCCAGCTCCACCGCTCCCCAGGCATCTGCTTCGAGGTGGCCACCCACCCGAACGGCAAGCTGCTCCACTCCTTCCGCATCATCCCCGACCGCGGCAC
>CAISJA010000134.1 GCA_903885525.1 uncultured Opitutaceae bacterium | reverse complement strand
TACACCACCCGGCCGGCGCGGCGGGCGGATTCACGTAGCGGCTGGGTGGTCATGGGGTTCGCTCCCTGCGACGGCGAGATTCTGCCGGGAAGGGGCGCGGACGCCAGCCCTTATCCGCGGCGGCCGCCTCCGGCCGGCCCTTTCCGAAGGAGGGGCGGGTCGCAAGGGCGGGTCGATCCGGGCTAGGCCGCGGGCGGAGCTGCCTTCCGGGCCTTCTTGCGCAGGCGGCGGACGCGCTTGAGCAGCTCCTGCTTCAACTTGGGAATCCCCTCCTCCGAGAGGCAGGAGATCGGCACCAGATCGACCGACTTGTAGCGGGTCTTGAACTTCTTGAGATTCACCCGCGCCGCCTCCTCATCCATCTTGTTCGCGGCCACGAGACGGGGCTTGTCGAGGAGCGCCGGGTCATAGAGCTCCAGCTCCTTCAAGAGCTGCTTGTAGTCGTCGCGCGGGTCGCGGGCATCCGTGCCGGCCAGGTCGACAATGACGAGGAGCACAGCGCAGCGTTCGAGGTGCTTGAGGAAACGATGGCCGAGGCCCTTGTTTTCGCTCGCCCCGGCGATCAGCCCGGGGACATCAGCGAGGATGAGGCGGTCGTACTCCTCCGGGAATTCCACGATGCCGATCTGCGGCTGGAGCGTGGTGAACGGGTAGGCCGCAACCCGCGGGCGGGCCTTGGTGATGAGATTGGTGAGGGAGGACTTGCCCGCGTTGGGGAAACCCACGAGGCCCACGTCGGCGATGCTCTTGAGTTCCAGGCGGTATTCGCCCTGTCCGCCCGGTTCGCCGGGCCCATGCTGGCGGGGGGCGCGGTTGACGGATGATTTGAACCGGGTGTTGCCGAAGCCGCCCTTGCCGCCGTGGCAGAGGATGAACTCCTGCCCGTCGGCCAGGATCTCGGTCACCACCGCGCCCGTGGCCAGATCGTATACTACCGTGCCGAGCGGCACACGCAGGATGGCGGCCCGGCCCTCGCGGCCGTTGCAATCCTTGCCCTGGCCATGCTCGCCGCGCTGGCCGTTCCAATGGGGCTTGTACTTGAAATCGATGAGATTGTTCTGGTCGTCGTCGCCCCGGAGGATGACATCGCCCCCCTTGCCGCCATCGCCGCCGTTGGGGCCGCCCCAGGGCTCAAACTTCTCCCGTCGGAAGCTGATGCAGCCGCGCCCGCCGTCGCCGGCATGGGCCTTGATGGTGGTTTCGTCGATAAACATGGCTCCATGACTCTATGCCTGGGCCGCGGCGTAAAGCGCAATCGGCAGCGGTGCCCCCGATCACACGCTGATCTTGATGCCCTTGCGCAGGTAGGTCGGCACGTCGAGGTCCTGTCCCTCGAAGAGGTTGCGGTCGGACTTGTCGAACGAGCCGCGGTTCTGGGCCGTGTCACCACCGAAGCCGAATTCCTCCTGCTGCGGGTGGGAGGGATCGGCGGCCTCAGCGCGCCCGGCACGGGGTGCGGCCACGCCGGCGGTTGCGGATGCCGCCGCCGGGGCGCGGGGAGCGGCGGGAGCCTTCTCGTTCCGCCGGGACGGCGGCGGGGCCGGACGGCGAGTGAAATTCTTTCCGCCCAATTCCGTGGTGCCCAGGACGCAGATATCCACCCGGCCGGGCCGCGTCTCGTCGATCGCAGCTCCCATGATGACATGGGCGTCGCTGCCAAACTCGCCGGTGACGGCGGTCATGAGGGCGTTGACCTGGGAGAGGCTCAGCTCGGGGCCGCCGGTGATGTTCACCATGAGGCGGTCGGCCTTCCGGGCGAATTCGGGCGTGTGCAGGAGCGGACAGTTTTTGAGGTCCTCGAAAGCGGCCGGCCCGTCGCCGCCCACTCCCAGTCCGAACAGCGTCTTGCCTCCGCGCTGCTGAAAGCCTTGGCGGAGCGCGGCAAAGTCGAGGTTGACCAGACCGGTGCGCGTGAGCATGGCCCAGATGGATTTCACGCCGCGGGCGATCCACTCATCGGCGCGGGCAAAGGCATCGAGCACGCTGGTCTGGTCGCTGCCTTCCTGCAGCAACAGGTCGTTGGCCAGCGGGATCACGGCGTGGCAGTGGCTGCGCAGCTCCGCCAGCGCCTCCTCCGCCTGCTGGCGGCGGCGGCCGCCCTCGAAGGAAAAGGGCAGGGTGACGAAGGCGATGACGAGCGCGCCGGCCTCCACCGCCGTTTCGGCCAGCACCGGGGCGGCGCCGGAGCCGGTGCCGCCGCCCAGTCCGGCCACCAGGAACACCAGGTCGGCCCCGCCCACCAGCTCCGCCAGCTTGTCCGTGTCCGCGGTGGCGGCGGCGCGCCCGAGCTCGGGATCGCCGCCCGCGCTGAGTCCGCGCGTCACCTGCGCGCCCAGCAGAAGCTTGTCCGCCACGGGCGAGGCTTCGAGCGCCTTGAGGTCGGTGTTGACCACAGCGAGCTGGAGGCCCTCGAGGTTCTCGCGCTTCAGACGGTCAACGGCATTGGAGCCGCCCCCGCCCACCCCGATGAGCCGCAGCGCGAGGCGGCGGCCGGCCGGCACGGGGAAGGGCAGTTCGTTGGGAGGCTGGTCCATGGCGCGGTCAGGAAAAAAGTTTGCCGAGGGCGCCGAAGAAACCGGGTTTGCGCCGGGCGGGGGAGGGATGCTCGTGCGCGGCGCGCAGCCCAAACTGGTAGATGCCGAGCACCGTGCTGAACATCGGATCCTTGAGCTCGTCCTTCACCCAGGAGGGGGATTCGCCGCGCCGCGCCGGCAGGCCGAAGGCCTGGCTGGCCGCCTCCTCCAGGCCCGGCAGCTTCGCCGTGCCGCCGGTCAAAACGACCCCGGCGGCGCAGCGTTCGGGCACGAAGCTCGGACCGAGCTGCTTGCGGATGACTTCGAGCAGTTCCTGGGCGCGGGCGGCCGTGATGCTTTCCAGCGCCGTCTTGGCCAGCGGCCGGTCGCCGAAGGACATGTCGCCGTTGAGCCAGACCTTGTCGGTCTTGTCGCGCGTCTGCACCGTGGCCCGGCCGTGGCGCAGCTTCAGCATCTCCGCCTGCATTGTCGTCACGCGCAGACCGATGGCGAGGTCGTTGGTCAGGTGCTCGCCGCCGAGGGGGACGGTGCCGGTGGCCAGCACGTGGCCCTCCCGGTAAAGCACGTAGTCGGTCACGCCCTTGCCGATGTCGAGCACGAGCGCGCCGTGCTGGCGGTCCTCCGCCGTGGTGAGGAGCGACCCGGAGGCCAGCGCGGAGAGGACCAGCTCCCGGACCTCAAGATGGTAGCCGCCGACGACATGGATGTTGTCGCTGACCTTGCTCTCGTTCCCGTGCACCATCCAGTAGCCGACCTCCAGGCGGTTGCCGGTGAGGTGCTCGGGATCGGGCACGAAGCGGCCGTCGAGCTTGTAGGGCCGGCGGATCGCGTGGATGCGGGAGCGGCCGGCGGGCAGCTCCTTCTGCTGGGCAAGGGTGCAGACGGTAGCGATATCGGACTCGGTGACGGTGTTGTCGGCCGACTGCACATTGACCGCCGCCTCGTTGTAGAAGGCGTCGAGGTGGCCGCCGGTCTGGGCCAGCCAGACCTCATCGAGCCGGACGCCGGCTTTTTTTTCAGCGGTCTCCAGCGCGTGGTGGGTGGCCTCGCTGGCCTCCTTGTAATCCACCACCTCGCCCTTCATCACGCCGCGCGACTGGGCGAGGCCGACGCCGATGATATTGAGGGCCCGGCCGCGGGCGATCTCGCCTACGAGCACGGCGATCTTGCCGGTCCCGATCTCCACCGCGCCCACGATCCGTCCGTGGTTAGAGATCATTTCTCCCCTTCCGGTTGGCGATGGGCGGGAGGGAAAGGTACGGGCCGGGGCCGGAGGCGGGCTTCATTTTCTCCAGCTCCTCGGGCGTCCGGCTGAGCCGCACGGGCACCTGCCCGGCGAGGGTCAGGTTGACGGACTGGAGGGTGGAATCAGGCACGCGGGATGTCATGTCGGCCACATAGTCCAGCTGCGAGACCTGTTTGAAAAAATCCTCGCGGCGCGTGAACACAATCTCGGGGATGTCCTGCGCCTTGACCACGATCTCGTCGCGGGCGGAGAGACGGGCAAGGGAGACGATGAGCCAGTTGCGGTAGAGATGCGGGGCCTGGAGCTGGGCGGTGGTCAGCAGGGTGGTCACGGCATCCATGCCCGCCACCGGGGCGTAGCCGTCGCGCTGCCGGATGAGCCGCACGCCATCGAGCCACGGCAGGGTGGCGAGCAGGGCGGAGTCGTAGTTGCTCCCGTCATAGACCACCCCGTCGCGGGCCACCAGCAGCTGGCGCGGGCGGCCGGGGCCTTCCTGGACCTGGAGGCGGACGACGGGGGTGCGTTCCTGGAGGGTGACGACCAGCGTATCGGGAAAGCTGCGGGTGAGCACCGCCACGCGCACCTGGCCCTGGGCGGCCAGGCGGTCGCGCAGGCGGGCCAGGTCGACCTCCATCAGGGTCACCCCGGCGGGGAGGGCGAGTTTTTCCGCCACCCACCTCTGGGTGAGGACGCCGTCGGTGATGAGCACGATTTCCTTCACCGCCTCACTGCGCACGGCATTGGCGAGCGCGGCGCGGTCATGTTGCCAGGAGTGGACCACGGCCCAGCCGCCCCAGCCGGTGCCGCCCGCCAGCAGGGCTAGGAAGCCGTACTTGAGCCACGCCAACCGGCGGCGCCGCCAGCCGATCGCCGACATGGCGCGGGGCTTCACGCCCTGGTTGATTTCGCGCCAGGACCGGCCGACGGGGGCGGAAGCATGCGGCTCGGCACTCATCGGGCAGCGAGGCGGTGGCGATCGAGGGCGGGGGCGACCAGTTCGCGGCAGAGGGCGTTGAAATCAAGCCCCACGCAGCGGGCGCTCATCGGCAGCAGGCTGGTCTCCTTCATCCCGGGAAGGGTGTTGATTTCCAGCAGGTAGAGCTCCCCTCCGGGCGAGAGCATGAAGTCGATGCGGGCGTAGTCGCGGCAGCCGCAGGCGGCGAAGGCCGTCTCGGCCACCCGGCGCACCTCGGCGGTGATTTCCTCCGGGAGCGGGGCCGGGGCGAAATACTCGGTCAGGCCCTTGGTGTACTTCGAGGAATAGTCGAACACGCCGGACTTGGGCGCGATCTCCACCACCCCCATGGCGCGGCCGCGGAGCAGCCCGACCGTCAGCTCGCGGCCGAGGATGCGGCGCTCGGCCACCCAGTCGCCCTGCCGCAACCCGGCGAGGGCAATATCAATCCCGGCGCGGGTGGTGATGATCTGTAGGCCGACACTGCTGCCCTGGCGGTTGGGCTTGAGCACGATCTGGTCCCCGAGTTCGCGGGCGAGCTCGGCCGCCGCCGGCCGGTGGGCGGCGGTAAAATTCCGGCCGGGCGCCACCGGCACGCCCTGGGCGGCGACCGCCTGGCGGGTGCGCCACTTGTCGAAGCAAAGATCGCTGCCCCGGGCATCGCAGCCGGCGTATTGGACCCCGGCCGCTTCCAGCAGGCGCTGCATGCCGCCGTCCTCGCCGAAAGTGCCGTGCAGCGTGGAAAACACCACGTGCCGGGCGGGATCGAGCCCGGCGGGCAGGGCATCCCCCTCCACCGTGAATTTCCGGGTCGGAGAGGAGAAAGCCAGCGCCAGGGCCGCGGACTTGCCCGAGCCGAGTGAGACGTCGCGTTCCGAGGAGGTGCCGCCACTGAGGACGGCGATGACGGGAGTATTCACAGGTGGTCCTTCCAATCCGCCCCGAAAAGCATGACTTCCGGTTCGAGGGTGACGCCCCGCGCCTCGCGGACCCGTGCGCGGACCCGCCGCACGAGGGCGAGCACCTCGGCGCAGGTGGCGGCACCGCGGTTGACGATGAAATTGGCATGCACGGGGGAGACTTCGGCGTCCCCCACCCGCTCGCCCTTGAGGCCGGCCTCGTCGATCAGGCGGCCGGCGGACGTGCCCGGCGGGTTTTTGAAAATGCAGCCGGCGCTCGGCTCGCGCGGCTGCGAGGCGACGCGCTGGCGCTGATAAGCCTCGACCTGCTGCCGGATGGTCTCGGACTCCCCGGCGGATTTGGCCCGGAGAAAGGCGCCCAGGGCAAAGGCCTGGTCCAGTTCGGCGCAATGCCGGTAATCGTAGTGCAGCGCGGCCTTGGGCAGCACGCGCCGCCGGCCGTCGAGCGTCATCAGGTGCACTTCGTCCACGATGTCGAAGGTCCATCCTCCCATGGCGCCGGCGTTCATGCGCAGGGCCCCGCCGAGACTGGCCGGGATGCCTTCGAGGAATTCGAAACCCGCCAGGCCGGCCTTGGTGGCCAGGCCGCAAAGATTCTTGAGGCGCAGGCCGGCTCCGGCCCAGATCCGGCCGTCGGGCCGCGGGGAAAACTCCTGCCAGGCGGGATGGGCCAGCCCCACCACCAGCCCGTCCACGCCGGTATCGGGCACCAGCAGGTTGGAGCCGCGCCCGAGCGGGAAGACGCGGATGCCGTGGGTGCGGGCCGCGAGCAGCAGTTCCTGCAGGTCGGTCTCGCCGGCCGGCTCGGCATAGACGCGGGCGGGGCCGCCGAGCCGCATCGTGGTGCGCGGGGCAAGCGGCTCCCGCTCCAGCAGGCGGGCCGCGGGGGAAAGCCGTGGCCGGACCGCAGCGAGAAAGTCCTCCCAGGCCGGACCGGCGGGGGTGGCGCTCATGCAGCCGGCCCTCCCGTGGCGCTGTGGCGCATATGGCGCTCGCGCGGCTGGCGGCGGGCCAGCGCCTCAAGGTCCCCGATGATGGCCGCGGTGGTGTTCTCCTGCGCCATGCGGTGCAGGTTGGCGCGGAATTTATTCAGCAGCCAGTCATTGAAAATGCTGTCGAGCACCTCCTGCCGGAGGAGCGGAAGGTGGTCTGCTCCAGCACGAGTCCCCCGCCCTGCTGCTCGAAGTGGCGGGCGTTGGCGAGCTGGTGGTTGTCGGCGGCCTGCGGGTAGGGCACGAGGATCGCCGGGGTCTCGCAACGGACGAGCTCGGCAATCGTGCCCGCCCCGGCGCGCGAGACCACGAGATCGGCCGCCGAAAGCAGCGGACCCACCCGGTCGGTGAACGGTTCGGACCAGGTCCGGACGGGGACGCCGGTCTTGCTCCGCAGCTCGCGCCCGCCCAGCACACCCTTGCCCAGGCCGGTGACGCACCAGACCTGGATGCCTTCCTGAGCGAGGGCGGGCAGCGCTTGCTCCACCCACTGGTTCAACTGGCCCGAGCCCTGGCTGCCGCCGAGGACGACCAGGAGCTTTTGCCCGGGATCAACCCCGAGAAGCGCGCGGGCCTCGTCGCGCGGCAGGCGCACAATCTCGCGGCGCACGGGCAGGCCGGTGTGCCGCACGAGCAGGCCGAGCCGGCCCGGCAGACGGACCCCGGGCGGCAGGTAGAGCCGGTCGGCGATGCGCGAGAGCACGCGGATGGCGCGGCCGGGCACGCGGTTGGCCTCGTGCAGGGCGACGGGGATGCCGAGCTGGCGGCCGGCGATGACCACCGCGGCGTTGGTGAAGCCGCCGAAGCCGACGATGGCCGCGGGCCGGGCCGCGCGCAGGTAACGCCGCGAAAACGCCAGGCCCTGCGACTGCTTAAAGACAAAGCGGGCCAGCACATCGGGCCGCAAGCCGAACGGTGCGCCGGGCACCCGTTCGGTGCGCAGGCCCGGGTATTTCCCGACGAGCCGGGCGTCCACGCGCTTGTGGCTGATGAAGAGCACCGGGGTGTGGCCGCGCTCGAGCAGCGCCTCCGCCAATGCGATGCCCGGGGCGAGGTGGCCGCCGGTGCCACCGCAGGCAATGAGGATCTCGCTCATCCCACCACCTCCGACAGGGCCCGGTGCCGCTCGAGCGGGCGCGGGCGGTCCCACGTGTACGAGGTGTTGATCATGACGCCGACGAGCAGCCCCATGAGCAGGAGGTTGGAGCCCCCGGCGCTGATGAAGGGCAGCGACATGCCCTTCGTCGGCATCATGCCGGTGACGACGGCGAGGTTGATGATGGCCTGCAGGCAGATCAGCAGCAGGCACCCGGTGACGAGGAGAAACTGGAAAAGGTTGGGGGCGCGCCGCACATGCCTCAGGCCGGCGATGACGATGGTGACGATAAGACCGACCGTCAGCAGGGTGAAAATCAGGCCCATTTCCTCGCCGAGGATGGCAAAGATGAAGTCCGTGTGCGCCTCGGGCAGGAAGGACTGCTGCTGTCGGCCGTTGCCGATGCCGACGCCCTCGACCCCGCCGGCGGCAAAGGCGAGGATGGCCTGCCAGAGCTGGTAGGCCCCCTCGGTGCGGTTGGCCTCCACGTCCATGAAGGCCATGATGCGGCGCAGACGGTTGGGATTGTGCAGCACCAGGGTGCCGAAGGCGGCCAGGGCGACGAGCACGGAGGGCAGGAGGAAACGGAGCCGGGCACCAGCCAGGATGAGCAGGATGATCCCGATGCCCGCGGTCAGGAAGGCCGTGCCAAAGTCGGGCTCCGCGAGGATGAGCACCGCAAAGACGCCGATCCACAGTCCGGGGATGAGGTAGCCCCTCCAGAAATCGTGGAGCTTGTTCTGGTTCACCGCGAGGTAGTGCGAAAGCGAGAAAACCATCGCGAGCTTGGCGAACTCGGAAATTTGCAGGCGGAACCCGCCAAACCCGAGCCAGCGCCGGCTGCCCTTGACAGAAATGCCGATGTGCGGGAGGAGGACAAGGAGGAGACCG
>CAISJA010000133.1 GCA_903885525.1 uncultured Opitutaceae bacterium | reverse complement strand
GTTGACCGGCTGCTCTTCCAGGAACGGCATGGTCTGGCCGGCATAGAGCGAGGAGGAGGAGG
Organism: uncultured Opitutaceae bacterium; assembly: GCA_903885525.1. Taxonomy (GTDB): domain Bacteria; phylum Verrucomicrobiota; class Verrucomicrobiia; order Opitutales; family Opitutaceae; genus Didemnitutus. Next base: position 14,074 of record CAISJA010000133.1, on the reverse strand, counting down.
CGAGGACGAATTTCTTGACTCCGTGCCCGCGCATCGCCTCCAGCAGGTTGAGCGTGCCGGTGATGTTGGTGGCGACGTAGACGTGCGGCTGCTCGATGCTGGCGCGTACGCCGGCGCGGGCGGCGAGGTTGATGACGGCGTCGAAGCGGTGGGCGGCGAAGACCGGGGCGAGTGCGGCCGGTTGCTCGATGTCGGCCCGGACGAAGGTGAATCCCGGGCGTCCAACCAGGCCCTGCAGCCGGTGCTCCTTCAGCCGCACATCGTAGTAGTCGTTGAGATTGTCGAGGCCCACCACGGTGTGGCCCGCGTCGAGCAGGAGCCCGCAGGTGCGGGCGGCGATGAATCCGGCGGCACCGGTGACGAGATAGGTTCCCATCTCAACTTTGCGCCTGCACCTTGCCCAGCAGGGCGAGGAAGCGTTCATCCTGCTTCAGCGACGACAGGTCGGGGTCCTGCCGCATCCAGTCCGCGTCGTCGTAGCCGAGCTGCACCGCCTTGGCGAGGGCGCGGAGGGCATCGGCCCGGCGTTGGCTCAGGGCCAGGCTACAGGCGAGGTTGTAGTGGGCGGTGGCGTTGGTCGGCTGGTGGCGCACGAGCTTGCGGTCCATGCGGAGGCCGTCGGCGATGCGGCCGGACCTGGTGTAGAGTCCGCCGAGCAGCTCGATGACCTCGGTGTAGGCCGGGCAGCGGCGGTGGACGCTCTCGAAGAAGCTGATGTCGAAGGATGGATCGTGCTTGGGCGGGCGGGACATGCTTATTTTTTCGTGCAGTTCGGGCAGCGGCCCTGCTGGTGCAGGGCGATGCATTGGGCGCGGACCTGGAGGCGCTGGGAAACGGGGCGGAGGCCGAGTTTGGAGGAGACGGTGCTGCCGTACCACTCCATGAACGGGGCGCTGATCTCGAAAATGCGGTCGCAATCGAGGCAGAGCACCTGGGCCACCTGGGTGCCGCCGGCGGTGGCGGCCCGGTAGTATTTCTCGCCCAGTCCGATGTCCACCTCGCGCAGGAGGTTGCTTTCGATGAGAATGGGCAGCGTGCGATAGACCGTGGCGCGGGAGACGGAATCGTCGATGGCCCGGGCGTGGGCGAGCAGCTCCTCCGCCGTGTAATGCTCCTGGTGGCCGAAGGCGGCGTCAAAGATGGCCAGCCGCTGACTGGTCGTGCGCAGCCCCTTTTGGGCCAGGTACGACCGGAATTTTGCGCGGGAAGCCTCGATGCTCACAGGGGCAGTGTCGTGCGCGCGTTTTCGGACTGTCAACCCCGGAACCCCCGGAACCGGCCTTCCGGCCGGTTCCGGGGGAAAGGCGTTGCTTCGGGCGGAAGCGGGGGCATTCACTGGCCGGATGATCGTGGGCGTCCAACCGCTGGCGGGCTTCGACAAGCTCCTGCACTACCAGGTGCCGGAGGCGCTGCGCGCCCAGCTGCGGCGGGGTTCCCTGGTCCGCATCCCGATCCTGCGGCAGCACCGGCTCGGCCTGGTCCTGGAGCTTGGCGCGGTTCCCGATGTGCCGGAATCGCGGCTGAAGCCCATCGCGGGCATCCTGCACGAGTACCCCGCGCTCACGCCTGATCTGCTCGAGCTCGCCCGCTGGATGCACACCTACTACGCCGCCCGCATGGAGGGCGTGCTGGAGGCCATGATCCCGGCCGCGGTGCGCGACGGGGCGAGGCTGAAACAGGACAAATACCTGGCGGCCGCCCGTCCGCTCACTCCGGAGGAGCTGGCGGTCCTCGCCCGCCGGGCCCCCCAGCAGGCGAAACTGTATGATTTTTTGCGGCAGCAGCTTCAGCCGGTGAAAAAATCGCTCGTGCTCTCCCGGCTGGATGCCACCGCCGCGGTGGCGGCGGCCCTGGTCAAGCGGGGTTATCTGCGGGAGGAGTTGCGCAACTTCGAGCGCGTGGCCTATGCCGAGGGGTGGGCGGCTGGCGAATGGGTCACCACCCAGGCACCCCCGCTCAATGAGGAGCAGGCCGTGGTGGTGGCGTCGGTGGCGGAGAGCCTCGCCCGGCGCAAATTCGCCGTCCATCTGCTGCAGGGCGTCACCGGCTCCGGCAAGACGGAGGTCTACCTGCGCGCCGTCGAGCAGGTGCTGGCGGCCGGCGGCAGCGCGGTCTATCTGGTGCCCGAGGTGGCGCTCACGCCGCAGACGGTCGCCCGCCTGCGCGGGCGCTTCGAGGCGGCGGGGCACCGCACGGTGGTCTGGCACAGCCACCTGAGCGAGGGGGAGCGGCTCGACGGCTGGACCGCCCTCGCCTCGGGCCGGGCCCGCGTCGTCGTGGGGGCGCGCTCCGCCGTCTTTGCCCCGGTCCATGATTTGCGGCTGATCGTGGTCGATGAGGAGCACGAGCCGGCCTACAAGCAGGATGAGACGCCGCGCTACCACGGCCGCGACGTCGCCGTCTACCGCGCCAAGCTCGCCGGTGCGGTCTGCCTGCTCGGCTCGGCCACCCCGTCGCTGGAATCCATCGCCAACGTCCGGGCGGGCAAGTACCGGCTCGACCGGCTGACCCGGCGGGTGGACGACAAGCAGCTGCCGGACATCCAGGTGGTGGACATGCGGATCGAGGCGATGCGGACCCGCGGGCTGGTGACACTCTCCCGGCTGCTGGTGGACCACATGCACCAGCGTTTCGAGCGGCGGGAGCAGATCATCCTTTTTCTCAACCGGCGCGGCTACTCCTCCAGTATGCAGTGCCGGAAGTGCGGCCATGTGGAGGAATGTCCGCATTGCAGCGTGGCGATGACCTACCACCGGTCCGACGAAACCCTGAAGTGCCATCTCTGCGGGCATCAACGCGGGGCGCCGGCGGTGTGCCCGGCCTGTGCTGCCCCCGACATCCGCTGGCGCGGGCTCGGCACGCAACGGGTCGAGGAAGCCGTCCGCCGCGTGCTGCCCCGCGCCCGGCTGGAGCGGATGGACACGGATACGATGGGCAAGCAACACCGGTTCCGCCAGATCCTCGGCGATTTCCGGGCCGGCAAGATCGACATCCTCATCGGCACGCAGATGATCGCCAAGGGGCTCGATTTCCCCAACGTCACCCTGGTAGGGCTGATCGACGCGGACCTCTCGATGCACGTCCCGGATTTCCGGGCCAACGAGCGGACCTTCCAGCTCATCGTGCAGGTGGCCGGCCGCGCCGGCCGGGGCGACCGGGCCGGCGAGGTCGTGGTGCAGACGTTCACGCCCAAGTCCGACGCCATCCAGTTCGCTAAGCGGGCCGATTTTGACGGCTTCGTCGACGCCGAGCTGACGATGCGGAAAAACTTCAACTACCCGCCCTACCGCCACCTGATCCACCACCTGTTTCGCGGCCCCAATCCCGAGAAGATCAAATTCTACACCGAACACTGGCTGAAGCAGGTGGAACAGGAGCTGGGCACCCTCGTGGAAATTCGCGGCCCGTCACCCGCGCCGATCGAGAAGGTGAAGGACGAGTACCGCTACCAGATCTGGTATTTCACCACCCGCACGGCCCAGGTCGTGGCCGGGCTGGTCAGGCTGCAGAACGGGTTTGCGTGGCCCGGCGATGTCACCCAGGTGTTGGACGTCGATCCGATGAGCCTCGTCTGAATATGAAAATCTATTTCATGGGTGTCTGCGGCACCGCGATGGGCCACGCCGCGCTGCTTGCCCGGGCGGCCGGGCACGAGGTGCTCGGGGCCGATGCCAACGTCTACCCGCCCATGAGCACCGTGCTCGCGGCGGCGGGCATCACGCTGCACGAGGGCTTTGATCCGGCCCGGCTGGCGCGCCTCCAGCCCGACCTCGTCGTGGTGGGCAACGCCATGTCCCGCGGCCACCCCGAGGTGGAGTGGCTGCTCGACACCCGCGCGCTGCCGTTCACCTCGCTGCCGGCCCTGCTCGCGGACTGCGTGCTCCACGGCCGCCGGAACGTCGTCATCGCCGGCACCCACGGCAAGACCACGACCACCGCCCTCACGGCTTTTTTGCTCCGGGAGAACGGGCGCGATCCCGGCTACCTGATCGGCGGCGTGCCGCAGGACCCGCCGACCGGCAGCCATCTTGGCGCCGCGGCGGACCCCTTTGTGATCGAGGGCGACGAGTACGACAGCGCGTTTTTCGACAAACGGAGCAAGTTCATCCACTACGCCCCGCAGATCGCCGTGCTCAACAACCTGGAGTTCGACCACGCCGATATTTTCCGCGACCTGCCCGACGTGCAGCGCACCTTCCTCCATCTCACCCGGATTGTCCCCCGCCACGGTTGGGTGGTGCTGAACGGCGACGACGCCAACCTGCGGGCGCTCGGCGACCTGCCCTGGACGCGTGTGGTGCGGGTCGGCACCGGTGAGTCCAACGACCTGCGGATTGTGGACTTTGCCGAGCAGCCCGACGGCGCCACCTTCCGGCTGCTCTGGCGGGACCGGCCCTGGGCCGAAATCGGTTGGACCCAATCTGGGCTCTTCAATGCCCGCAATGCAGCCATGGCTGCCTGCGCCGCCCAGCTCGCCCTCCTGCCCCGGGAGGCCGGCCTCGACGCGGTTGTGCCGGAGCTGCCTGGTTCCGGCGGGACGGCGGCCCTCGGGGCGGCCCGGCAACCCGCCGGGGATGCGCCGGTCCCGCTCGATCTGGCCCCGTTGGCGCGGTTCCGCGGGGTGAAGCGGCGGCAGGAACTGTTGGTGGACACGCCCGGGCTGAAAGTGGTCGAGGATTTTGGGCACCATCCAACCGCCCTGGCCGAGACGCTGCGCTCCTTCCGCGCCCGTTTTCCCGGGCATGTGATCCACGCGGCCTTCGAGCCCCGCAGCAACACCTCGCGCACGAGGGTGCTACAGGCTGAATTCATGCGGGCCCTGGCGCTCGCCGATGCCGTCTACCTCGGTCCCGTGGCGCGGGCGGACAAACTGAAGCCCGAGGAGCGGTTCGACACCATGGCGCTCCTGCATTTTCTCGATCAGCGGGGCGTGCGCGGCCACACGTCGCCGACCAATGCCGGCTTGCTGGAGGTGATCGTGGCCCACACCCGGACGGCTGGTTCCCCTCCGCAGCTCGTGGTCTTCTTCACCAACGGCTCGTTTGACGGGATCATTGCCCGCTACGTGGATGCGGTGAAACCGTAGCAGGGGCAGTCCGGGCCGGCTGGTGGAGAGCGGCCGGCCCTGTCAGGCTGCCCCTTGGACGGCCTGGCGGACGGTGGGATCGCTCTGCGCCGGAATCAGCCGCTTCCGCACCTGAGCCGGCTCAGCGGCCGGGACCGTGCCCGGCCCAGGACGCCTCCTGCTCCAACCCGTTCAGTTCCTCGGCCAAGCAGTGCCGGTTGGGGAATGGGGCGGAGAGAGGACACGGGCCGAAGACGGGACGTCCAAGGCATGCCTTTCCAGATGCTCCTTCGCCATCAGCCAATTTTCCAGTTCCTGCCCGGAGGGGCAGCCTCGTTCCAACCAAAGCATGTAGGCTTGTTCGCGAATCTGCGCCTCACTGATGGCAGATTCCCGGGATGCCGCCGGCGTGTTCGGGTTCATGGTATTCTCCGGTTGAGTTAACCGGGCCAGTATCGCGCCGATGGCATGGGATTGCTCCGCATCCCTTGCGATTTCTCCAGCTGCGCGGACGTGCGGGAGCCACATCAGGCGGTGGAGCCGGCCCTGCCCAGCCTTGGCCCACGGCGGCCGGAATAGCTAGCGACCGGCGGAGCCTCCGTTTATTTCAGCTTCCAGAAGCGGCTGGAGAATTTGGCAGGCTTGGAGCAGCTGGGGCTGCAGGTCGTGCACCCGGGGCAGGTCGCGATTTTCGGCAGCCAGCTCCAATTCCCGGGCCAGCCGGCGAACCTCCACGGCTTCGATATTGGCGGCGCCGCCTTGGAGAGCGTGGGCGGCGGATTTGAGTCCGGCCAGGTCTCCCTTCTCCAGGGCCCGGGCCAAGTCGGCGAGCAGGCGGGGTGCATCGATGCGGAAAGCATTCAGGAGTCTGGCCAGTGCCCCTTCGGCACCGGCAAACCGTGCGAGGAGCTCGGTGCGACGGAACACGGCTTCGACCGGGGTGGCGCTTTCGGCCGGGGCCGTGGCTGGGGACGGCGTTTCATTTCCTTCCTCGAGCCAGGGGGCTAGGGCTTGCACCAGCTCGGTTGATCGGACGGGTTTGGTGATGAAGCCGTTCATGCCGGCGGCGAGACAACCGGCGCGGTCCTGCTCCATCGCCCGCGCGGTCATGGCGAAAATCGGCACGGCCGGGTTCAAGGTTCCCGTCGCCGGTTGCCGGATGAGCCGGCTGGCTTCGAGCCCGTCCATCCGTGGCATTTGCACATCCATCAAAACCAAGTCGTAGCGGATCGATTTCAAGGCGGCGATGGCCTCGATCCCGTCCCCCGCCGTGTCGCTGCGAAAGCCCAGCTTGCCCACCAGGGTGCTGGCGACGAGGAGATTGGTGGCGTTGTCATCGACGATCAGGATCCGCTGATCCCGGGCCGCGCCGGGGGCGCTCGCCGGGGCGGGGCTGGCGGGAGCTGGCTTCGGGCAGGGCGTCTGGGAGGAGCGGCTGAGGAGCGCGCGGAGGTGTTCCAGCAGCCGTTGGGGACGGATCGGCTTGACGAGATATTCCGCAAAACCGGCGTCCAGCAGGCGTTGGGCGATCGCCTGGCGGCCGGCGGAGGACAGCATCACCAGCAGGGTCCCCGCGAGCACCGGGTCGGCTTTGATCTGGTGACCCAGCGACTCGCCATCCTGCCCGGGCATATGCATGTCCAGCAGGGCCACGCGGAATGGATCGCCGTCGCGCGCGGCCTCTTGCAGGCAGGCGAGACCGGCGGGCGCGTTTTCCGCTTCCGTGTACCGGCAGCCGGCCTTGTCCAGGCAGCGCGAGAGGATCAGACGGTTCACCGGATGGTCATCCACGATCAGGACGCGAATGCCGGGCAGGGTGATCGGTACGGGGAGGGGGGCGGTTGCCGGTTCCGCGGGGCGCTCGAAGCAGGCGGTAAACCAGAAGGTAGATCCGCGCCCTTCCTCGCTGTGGATGCCGATGCTTCCGGACATCATCTCCACGAGCCGGCGGGAGATGGCCAGACCCAATCCGGTGCCGCCGTAGTGGCGGGTCACCGAGCTGTCAGCCTGGGTGAATGGCTGGAAGAGGAGGGGGATTTTGCCGGCCGGAATGCCGATGCCGGTGTCGGCGATGGCAAAATGCAGCTGCACCCGGTCCTTCCCGTCCGTCTGCAGGCTGATGCGCAGGGAAACCTCGCCCGTGGCGGTGAACTTGATGGCGTTGCCAGCCAGATTGAGCAGGACCTGGCGCAGGCGGCCGGGATCCCCGCGCAGCCGCACGGGCACCTCCGGTTCCAGCAGGCAGAGGTATTCGAGTTGTTTCTCCTCCGCCCGCAAGGCGAGCAGATCGTTCAAATCGTCCAGCAGCTCCGGGAGATCGAAGTCCACGGCCTCGAATTTGAGCATGCCCGCCTCCACCTTGGAGAAATCCAGAATGTCATTGACGATGCCGAGCAGCGCATTGCCGCTGCTGCGGACGATCTCCATGTAACGGCGCTGCTCCGGGTTCAGCGGGGTGTCGAGCAGCAGGCCCGTCATGCCGATCACCCCGTTCATCGGCGTGCGGATTTCATGGCTCATGTTGGCGAGGAACTCGCTCTTGGCCTTGCTGGCTGCCTCGGCCGCCACCATGGCATGCTGCAGGTCCAGCTCGATCTGGTGGCGTTCGGTGATGTCCTGGACGGTTCCGAGCAGGTGGGTGGAATGGCCGTCTGCGCCGGTGATGCGGTGCCCCCGGGCATGCACGACGCGGATCAGGCCGGACGGTTCCACCACCCGGTAGTCGAACTCATAGGGCTCGCCGGTCTCCCGGGCCTTCGTCATGGCGCTTTCCACCCGGTTGCGATCCTCGGGGTGGACGGCGGCGAGCAGCACCGCGGCGTCAAGTCCGGGCTGGAGGTGCCCGGGATCATGCAGCTCATGTGCCATCGGGCTCGCCAGCCAGACGCCGGTCTGAAGATCCCAGCTCCAGCTCCCCAGGCGCGCGATCCGCTGCGCCTCGGTGAGCCGGGCCTTTTCCGCGCTGAGGAGGGCCTGGGCACGGCGATGGGAACCCAGGTACAGCAGGATAATTATGACTAGGGCGACCAGCGCCGTGCCGGAGGCCGCCAGCAGGAAGAAATACGTCAACCGGTCCCGATCATACGTCAGGATGCCCGGCACGGCGGCGACGCCATAGATCGTGATGCCTTCCTTGCCGAGCTCGCGGGTGAGCACGACATGCGGGACCTCGTCATGGTTCAGCCGGATCAAGGTCGGGAAGCGGGCATCGCCCCAAGGGGTGAGCTGCAGCGGGGGGAACTCCGAGCGCTTGTAGCGGGAAAGGCGGCGGTCGGCCGGCATGGATTCGATGGGAGTGCCGGCCAGCGCCCGCATCTCCAGGGATTTGTTGTGCGCCAGGATCACCACCCCGTTCGCATCCACGATGAAGCAGTCATCCTGCTCCACCCAGAACTCCAGGTTGCGCAGGTCGATCTTGGTGGCGACGATGCCGCAAAAACGGCCCTGCTGGGTGATCGGAGTAGAAAAATAGAGGCCGGGCAGGTTGGTGCGTTTGCCCACCGCGTATTGGCGCCCGTCCCGCCCGAGTTTGCCCTGCTGGAAATACTCCCGCTCCAGGTAATTTGTGCCGACAAAGCCATTGGGCTCGCCCGCATTGCTGGAGGCAACGCAGTCGCCGGAGGAATTCACCAGCCAGATCACGTCCGCGCCCAAGGTCTGATGGGCCAGTTGCAGCTCGGCGTTGATTTCTTGCAGGCGGGCATTGCCCGACCAGTAGTGCTGGCGCCCGCTCTGGCTGCTGTCCGGCCCGGTGTCCGTTTCCGTGCGGAGGGCGGCTTCGGCCAGCCGGTTGTCGCTGGCCAGCAGACGGGGAATGCCGTGCAGGTTGTTCAGGCTGCGTTGGACATTTTGGGCGATTTCTGTGACCAGCCGGTCCTGGGCCTGCGTCGCCTGCTCGATGCTCTGGCGGCCCCGGTCCAGAAAGACGGCCTGGCTGTTCAGCCAGGCGGCAGCCAGCCAGGTGCCGGCAAGCAGCAGGGTGGCTGACAAGGGGAGCAACCAGCTCGGGTTGCGCCGTCTGGGTGGAGGAGTGGGCAAGGGAGACGTGTTACCAGAGTCTATCGGGACAAAGGCGGAAAATATTAGCCTGGATCTGATCGCGGCGGGAGAGGGGGAGCATCGGCGGACGGGCGGGATTGACGCCGGGTTCGGTCTGGCCTGGGGTGAACGGGTGCGGGAGCCACCGCGCCTCATGCCGCCTCCGCCACCACCTCCCGCACCCGCCGCTGCCGCTCCGGATCCCTACGCCGCGCTGCGCCATGGCCCGTACCGGCAATATTTGCTGGGCCGGACGATTGCCTTGGTGGGCGGACAAATGCAGACCGCCGCCGTGGGGTGGGCGGTATATGAGCGTCTGGGCTCCGTGCTGGCGCTCGGGCTGATCGGCTTGGTGCAGATACTTCCGATCCTGTTACTGGCTCTGCCGGCCGGACAGGCTGCTGACCGCTACAACCGCCGGACGATCCTCCTCTTCGGGCAGGGCCTGACGCTCGCGGGCTCGCTCGCCCTCGCCGCGCTGTTCTGGCTGCATGGTCCGGCCGTCCTGATCTTTGTCGTGCTCGGCCTGCTGGGTGTGGCCCGGGCCTTCACTGCGCCGGCCTTGATGGCTTTGCTGCCCAACCTGTTGCCCCGGCCGCTCTGGGGAAATGCCGCCACCTGGAACAGCTCGCTGTTTGAATTGACCGGCCTGGCCGGGCCGGCGCTGGCGGGTCTTTGCATCGCCGCCACCCAGGGGGTGATGGCGGTGTTTCTGATCGCGGCCGGCTGCACCGCCACCGCCATGGCCCTTTTTATTCTGCTCAAGCTGTCGCCGCATGTCGCCGCCCGGCGCGCGCTGACCTGGCCGGAAATGGTCGGCGGGCTGCGCTTTGTGGGCCGCACGCGCCTCCTCCTCGCCGCCCAATGCCTCGATTTGTTCGCGATATTTTTCGGCGGTGCCACCGCCCTCTTGCCGGTGGTGGCCAAGGAGATTCTGCACGTCGGTCCGGTGGGATTTGGCTGGCTGCGGGCCGCTCCTTCCCTCGGGGCGATCGGCATGGCGCTTTACACCGCCCACCGCCCGCCGTGGCGGCGCGCCGGCCGCGTCCTCACCCTGGCTTTTGTCGGATTTGGGGTGTCGACCATCGGGTTTGGCTTTTCGCGCCAATTCGCCCTGTCGATGGCCATGCTGGTTTTGACCGGGGCGTTCGACAATCTGAATGTGGTCATCCGCCAGACCCTGGTCCAATTCATCACTCCCGATGAGATGCGCGGCCGGGTGAGCGCAGTGAACTTCATCTTCATCGGTTGCTCGAATGAGCTGGGTGCCTTCGAATCGGGCGTGGCGGCCAGCTGGCTCGGTCCCATCGGGGCCATCGCGGGCGGCGGGGCCGCCACCCTGCTGGTGGTGCTGGTTGTGATGCGGGCCGCCCCCGAATTGCGCCGGCTGGGCCGCCTGCAGGACATCCACCCGGCGCCCGCAGGATGAAGCCGCCGCCCCCGGCGCGACTCAGGGCACCGGAAACTCGCCCGCTTTCTGGAGAAGCCCCGCTTTGCCCTGCACCATCCGGGAGCGTGAGGAGGTGGTCGGGCGATCCATGGTTTCCCCACGATACCGTGCGCTCCCCGGCGTGCAATCCCTTCGGAACGAGGAAATCCCGCCGGGGGTCGGGCGGGCGGGGCGAAGGGCGCGGGAAGGGTCGAGCCGGGCCGCGCCGCGGGCGGGGGCGCCGGTTGAAAACAACGTCGGGGGCGGCCGACTGTCAGTGTGGCAGGAGAAGCCTGGCACCCAGAAACACGAACGCCAGGGCCACGAGAAAACACGCCGCGTAGTGGGTGGCCACCATCACCTTGAGCCGTTCCTCCGGCGGCTTGAGGCGGGAATAGCCGAACCCGGCCAGCGACACGCTGAGAAATATGGCACCGGCGGCAGCGAGAAATTCGTGCATGCGGAAGTACTTGCACCGCCCCGCCCGGGCGGCAAGCCAGGAGCGGAACCCGGCGTTCCCCTGGGGAGGGGCGGCCAGACTGACCGGGCGGCACTGCGACCGGCCCGGAAAATTGGGGTAATTACAGCATTGGGAAATGGGGTATCCCGCTTCATCATGCGGCCCGATCATGAGCAGCCCTGCCTCCCCGTCCCTGGCCGACCATGCGCGCCGCCTGCCGCTGGAGGCTCTGCTGGCCCCGCGTGCGATTGCCCTGATCGGTGCCTCGGAGAAAACCGGCACCGTGGGCTGCGCTCTGCTGGAGAATCTGCGCGGCTTTCCGGGGAGATTTTTCCCCGTGAATCCGGGGCATGCGCAGGTGGGCGGCCTCCGCTGCTACCCGAATCTGGCCGGCCTGCCGGAGAAGGTTGATCTGGCCGTCATCGCCACCCCGGCCGCGACTGTCCCGGACCTCGTGCGCGAGTGCCGGGAAGCGGGCGTGGCGGGGGTCGTCATCATCTCCGCCGGCTTCAAGGAATGCGGACCGGCCGGGGCCGCGCTGGAAGCCCGGATCCTGCACGCCGCGCGGGCCGCCCCCCTGCGCGTGGTCGGCCCGAACTGCCTCGGCCTGATGGTCCCGCGGCTGGGCTTGAACGCCACGTTCGCCCCGGGCGCGGCGCTCCCCGGGAGCGTGGCCTTCATCAGCCAGAGCGGTGCCCTGGGCGCCGCCGTCCTCGACTGGAGCCTGCGCGCCCGGGTCGGTTTCAGCGCGTTCGTGTCGGTCGGATCGATGCTGGATGTGGCCTGGCATGATCTGATCGACTATCTGGGCGACGATCCGCACACCCGCAGCATCGTGATCTACATGGAGACGATCGGCGATGCCCGGGCTTTTCTTTCCGCAGCGCATGAGGTGGCGCTGACCAAGCCGATCATTGTGGTGAAGGTGGGCCGGAGCGGGGCGGCGGCGAAGGCGGCGGCCACACACACCGGCTCCCTCACGGGGGATGACGCGGTCCTGGATGCCGCTTTTCATCGGGCCGGAGTGCTGCGGGTTGACGCCATCGAGGAACTTTTCGACATGGCCGGGGTGCTGGCGAAGCAGCCCCGTCCGCCCGGGCCCCGCCTGAGCATCGTCACCAATGCCGGGGGGCCCGGCGCGCTCACGGCCGACGCACTCGTCGCCGCCGGGTGCGAACTCGCGGCGCTGGCCCCCGCCAGCCTGGCCGCCCTGGACCGGGCGCTGCCGCCGGAATGGAGCCATGGCAACCCGATCGATATTCTGGGCGATGCCGATCCGGGCCGGTTTGCCCGGGCCCTCACCGTGGCCATCGAGGATCCAGCCAGCGACGGGGTGCTCGCCATTTTGACTCCCCAGGCGATGACCGATGCTACGGCCACCGCGCGGGAGCTGGTGGCGGTGGCGGCGGGTAGGCGGGCGAAGCCGATCCTGGCGAGTTGGATGGGGGGCGCACGGGTCGAGGCCGGGGAGGCCATCCTCAATCAGGCTGGTATTCCCGTGTTCAAGTATCCGGACCGCGCGGCCCGGGCCTTTGCCGCCATGTGGCGTTACAGCGCCAATCTGAACGCACTCTACGAGACGCCGGTCGGTGATCCGCCCACCGGCAGGCCGCCTGTCCGCACGGAACAGATCATCGCCGCGGCCCGGCAATCCGGACGGGTCCTGCTGACCGAGCACGAGTCCAAGCAGATCTTGGCCGACTACGGCATTCCGGTCGTCGAGACCCGGATTGCCTCGACGCCGGCGGAGGCGGTGGCGGCGGCCAAGGCGCTCGGCTACCCGGTCGTCCTCAAGATTCACTCGGAGACGATCACGCACAAATCCGCGGCGATGGGAGTGCGCCTTGACCTGCGGTGCGCGAAAGAGGTGAGGCAGGCGTGGCAGGCCATCGCCAACGGCCGGGCGGCGCAGGCCGAAACGGGGCCGTTTCTCGGGGTCACCGTCCAGCGGATGATCTCCACCGGCGGCTACGAGCTGATCCTAGGCAGCAGTATCGACCCGCAGTTCGGCCCGGTCCTGCTCTTCGGCGCGGGCGGGCGTCAGGTGGAAATCCTCCGCGATCATGCGCTGGGGTTGCCCCCCCTAAACTCCACGCTGGCCCGCCGGTTGATGGAGCAGACCAAGGTCTACGCCGCCTTGTCCGGGGCCCACGGCCAGCCGGCGGTGAATCTTCCCGCCTTGGAGCAAATCCTCGTCCGGTTCAGCCAGTTGGTGGCCGAGCAGCGCTGGATCAGCGCCATCGACCTCAATCCACTGCTGGCGTCGCCGGGCCAGCTGCTGGCGCTCGACGCGCGGATCATCCTGCATCCCGCCGCGCTGCCGGCGGAGCAATTGCCGCGGTTGGCGATCCGGCCTTATCCCGCCCAGTATGTCCTGTCCTGGACTTTGCGCGATGGATCGGCCGTGACGGTTCGTCCCATTCGGCCGGAGGATGAGCCAGCCATGGTCCGATTTCATCGTACGCTCTCCTCCCGCAGCGTCTACAGCCGCTATTTCACCCCGCTGGGGCTCGCGCAGCGGATCGCCCACACCCGGTTGTCCCGACTCTGCTGCGTGGATTACGATCGCGTCATGGTGCTCGTGGTCGAGCGCCCGGGACCGCATCCGGCCGAACGCGAGCTGATGGCCATCGGCCGTCTCACCAAGGTGCAGGCTGCCCGCCAGGGCGAGTTTGCGCTCCTGGTCGGTGACCAATGGCAGCGCCTCGGCTTGGGGAAAAAATTATTGGCCACGCTCGTGCAGATCGGGCGGCAGGAGGGGCTCGCGGGCATCACCGGTGATATCCTGTCCGACAATGCCGCGATGAAAGCCGTCGCCCGGCAGGTCGGATTCAGGCTGACGGCCGATCCCGATGGCGGCAGTTGCCGCGCGGAGCTGGACTTGACGCCGGGCTGAGGCTTGGGGCGCGGCAAACTGACTTCAGCCCGGGCCATGCCCGACCTGGCCCGGTGGGACTTGCTGCTGGCCGACCGGCTCTATGGCTGCGCCGCCTTCGCCGCCCAAGCGTTGGATCGGTGCAGGCAAGGTGGCGCCGCCTTCCTCTTCCGGGTCCGAACGCAGATCAAGGTCAACCGGCTCAAG
>CAISJA010000132.1 GCA_903885525.1 uncultured Opitutaceae bacterium | reverse complement strand
GGACGTAGCGGACGGTTCCTGTTGAACCTCATGCTGGCATCCGGTGGTTCTGAGTGGACGGTCGTGCGAGTTGATCGCCGGCCTGCTTACATGGCCGCGTTGGAACAAGCATGGGCGCACGGGAACATCACCGCCTTCACTCGTTTCCTGGCGGAAGAGCTGAATACCTCGGCAGACCTTGCTGACGCCACGCCGACCAAGCGTGGCAGGAAGACGAAATGAGCGTCTCCCCGACAGGCGAACGAGGTCCGGACAGTGGACTTTGCCGGGGATGCGCCGGGGGCTTCACGGGGGCGGGGTGGTCGCGGCGGGGAGGATTTCGGCCGCCAGGGTTTTGCCGTGCTCGGGCACGGCGGTCAGCTCGGCCGCAGTGTCGGCGAGGATCTTCCCGGGGGCGGCGAGCTGTTTCAGGGTGACGCCGTTGAGCGCGTGCAGGCTGACCTCCCATTCGTGGTCCTCGAGCGCGTAGCCGGAGGCGGCCCGGATCATTTTGGGCAGCCAGGGGGTGAAGGCGGCCAGCAGGGCGCCGTGGTAATGATAATTGGGCTGGAGGTGCGTGATCGTCACCGGAAAACGGACCCGGGCCACGGAACGGGGAATGTCAAACGTGACCAGGGCGACCTGGGCGTCCTCCGGCACCGGATAGCCGGAAAGGAAGCCGGGCGGGACCAGCTCAGCCTCGCGCGGGGCGATGGGCTGGTCCTCCACCTGCAGCCGGAGGGCGGAAGCACTGATGATGTCGTCGAGGGTCTTCAGCCCCGGCTCCACGTAGAGCGGGTAGGCGAGCAGCAGGTGGGCCGAGTGGTCGGGATCATCCTTTTCCAGGTATTGGTAGTAATATTTGCTCGAGACCATCGACATCTCCCGCCCCACCGTGACTTCGATGCGCGCGGCCACCGCCGCCAGCGGGCTGCCGGCACCCACGATGGCGATGGGCTCGGCGTGCAGGACGGCCGCACTGGTGAGCAGGCTGAGCAGCCAAGGCAGGGGGGACATGGGGGCACTCTGCCCCCTTGGGGAATTTTGACAAGGCCGCGGAAGCAGGTGGGGCCCCGGGCCGAGACAGGGAGGTCCGGGCGTTTGACCGGCCTCCGCGGCGGTTCAGCCGGGAGCGTGCGGAAGGGCCGCGGACGCGGCTGGACGCTTCATTGCGCCTGTCTGGCCACCTTGTAGAGGACGGGACGTTCGCCGGCGGGCAGGGCGATGAGGTCGTAATCGTGGAAGGAATTGATCGTGACGTCGGCAAAGCGGCCGACCGGCAGCTCCGGTGAGACGTACACCCGGCCGTCGATGTCGGGGGCATCGGCGGTGCCGCGGGCGACACCGGTTTCATCTACCAGGACGCGGAGCGTTTTTCCGAGGGCCTCCTTCGAGACGGAGCGGGCGATGTCGCGCTGCAGGGCCATGAGCCGGTGCCAGCGTTGCTCCTTCACCTTGCCGGGGATCTGCCCCTCCAGCTTCGCGGCACGGGTGCCGTCCTCCTGCGAGTAGCGGAAGACGCCGAGGCGTTCGAACCGGGTCTCCTCGATGAAACGGCAGAGCTCGTCCACATCGGCCTCGGTTTCACCGGGAAACCCGACGATAAAAGTGGTGCGCAGGGCGATGCCGGGGATACCAGCGCGGATGCGCCGGAGCAGGTTGCGGATGTGGTTGCCGCTGGTTTCGCGCTGCATTCGCCCGAGCATGGCGTCGGAGATGTGCTGGAGCGGGATGT
>CAISJA010000131.1 GCA_903885525.1 uncultured Opitutaceae bacterium | reverse complement strand
GACCTCCGCACCGTCGCCATCTTCGGCGGCGTCGGCTACGGCAACCAGCGCGCCGAACTCAAGCGCGGGGTCGACATCATCGTCGCCACCCCTGGCCGGCTGGTTGACTTTCTCCAATCGGGCGAGATCAGCCTGCGCGACATCTCCATCCTCGTCCTCGATGAGGTCGACCGCATGCTCGACATGGGCTTCCTGCCCGTCGTGAAGGACATCATCGCCCGGTGCCCGCGCGAGCGCCAGACGCTGTTCTTCTCCGCCACCGTGCCGCCCGAGATTGCGGCGGTCGCCTCCTTTGCCCTGCGCAATCCCACCAAGGTCGAGATCGGGGTCAGCCGCTCGGTCAACACCTCGATCAATCACGCCCTTTATCCGGTCGCGCTCGGGCAAAAATTCGACCTCCTCGTCGCCCTGCTGGCCAAGACCGACTTCGACAGCGTGCTCGTTTTCTCCCGCACCAAGCACGGGGCCGACAAGATCGCCCGCAAGCTCAAGGCCGCCAACCACTCCGTCGCCGTCCTGCATGCCAACCGCTCGCAGAACCAGCGCATCGAGGCCCTGGCCGGCTTTAAGTCCGGCAAGTACGAGGTCATGGTCGCCACCGATATCGCCGCCCGTGGCATCGATGTGGCCGGCGTTTCCCACGTCATCAACTACGACGTCCCGGAAAACCCCGAGGACTACGTGCACCGCATCGGCCGCACCGGCCGCGCCCAGGCGGTCGGCGATGCCTTCACCCTCGTCACGCCCGAGAACGCCTCAGACATCCGCGACATCCAGCGCTTTATCGGCCAAAAGATTCCCGAGCTCCGGCTCGAAGGCTTTGATTACCTGCCCTTCGGCGTCGCCCAGCCGCCCCAGCCCCGTGGCCAGCGCGGCGGTGGCGGCGGCGGTCGCAGCCAGGGCGGAAGTCGCGGCCAAAGCGGTGGCGGTGGCGGCAGCAACATGCGCGGCGGCTTCCGTGGCGGCGGCGGTCCCGGCCGCGACGCCAGCGGCGGCAAGGTCGGCTACCAGTTCCGCGGCCGCCGCTGAGGCGCGCCTTCCTGACCGCCCCCGGGTCCTCCGGGGGCCACCCTGCGGCGGGAAACGACCGCACCACCGGCGGGCACCACCCGGCTGCCACCCGGCCCCATCTGGCACCACTCGGCGGCATTCCAGCGCCGTTTCCCAACAATCAAGAGTAACCCAATGGGTTACTTGTGCCTGTGTGCATAGGCTGTCTTCGAGTGAGAAGTAACCTATTGGGTTACTTGTGGCCGGAGGGGCCGGTTTTGGGTGCGGGCGAGGCGGGCGGGTGGGTCATGTGCGGAGTGGGGTGGGGGCGGGGTGGGGGTGAGGCCGTGGCGCTCGCGGCGGCGGGGCCGGGACGGTGTCATGGGCCGGGGTGAAGAGGCGGGCTGGGCTGCACGGTCTTTTGTTTGGAGGGATCGTTCCCTCTGAATGATCACGAGGGCGCGAAGCCCGGCCTTCTCTGACGGCCAGGCCAAAACAAAAGACCATGGGGCTGGCCTGCGCAGGGCGGTTTCGGGACTTGTCATCAGGGGCGGGGTGGGGGCCTGATACGGGCCGCCGTGGCCACAACCCGACCTTCTTCCGCCGCCATCGAGAAGCACCTCGTGCGCCTGCGCGCGTGCCGGTTGTGTCGGCACATGCACCAGCCGGTGGTCGTGGGGCGGGCCGTGGCGGCACGCATACTCCTCGTCGGGCAGGCGCCGGGCGACAAGGAGCCCGAGTTTGGCCGGCCTTTCGCCTGGACTGCGGGCAAGACGCTTTTCCGGTGGTTGCAGGGGGCTTTGGGGTGGACCGAGGATGAGGCGAGGGACCGGATTTATTTCGCCGCAGTCTGCCGGTGTTTTCCGGGCAAGAAGGCCGCCGGGGGCGACCGCGTGCCGGACGACGATGAGATCGCGCGGTGCTCCCGCTGGCTGGAGGCGGAGGTGGATCTGCTGCGTCCGCTGCTGATCCTTCCGGTGGGCAAGCTGGCCATCACCCGTTTTTTGCCCGCGGCGCCCCTGCAAGAGCTGATCGGGAAACAGTTCCGGCTCGCTCTGCGCGGGCAAACGCCGGAGTGCATCCCGTTGCCGCATCCGTCCGGGGCCTCGCCGTGGCACCGGATGGAGCCGGGGAAGACACTCTTGCACCGGGCCCTGGCGCTCGTGGCCGCGCATCCGGCGGTGCAGGAGTGATCCGGCCGCAAATTTCATTGCTTCCCTGCCGGCGGGCCGCTGTGTTGCGCGCCACGAGCTTCCCATGAATTTTTTCCGTTGGTTTCTCCTCCTTCCCCTGTGCGTCACCCTGGCGCAGGCCAAGAACCGGACCGCCCCGGCCCACGGCAGCTTTGCCGGGGCGATTACCATCGAGGCCGAGACGGGGCAGGTGATTTTCGAGGAAAACGCGGATGTCTCCAACCCGCCGGCGAGCATGACCAAGCTCATGACGTACGCGGTCCTGCAGGACAAACT
>CAISJA010000130.1 GCA_903885525.1 uncultured Opitutaceae bacterium | reverse complement strand
CACCCACCCACCCACCCACCTGCCCGGCCCGCCGCCCGCCGCGAGGCAAGCCCCCGTGCCCAGCCCGCCGGCCGGGCACCAGGCCCCCCCCCACTCAGACCGCCGGATGGTGGAATCTCGCAGAGTAACCCAATAGGTTACTTGTTGGCGGCATTTGGATCGCAGACAGACCGAACAAGTAACCTATTGGGTTACTTTATGGTAAAGCAGGGGGGCTGGGGCAGATACCGGGTAGGGGAGGAGTTTCGGCTCGACCCCTACGCTTCATCGGCGGGGCGGGGAGGGCCGTCGGCGGCCGGAGCCACGCGCCCCCGCCTCACTCGAAGTCGTAGTACGGCGCGCCCTCGCCGGGTGCCACCACCGACCAGCCGCAGCGCAGGGCGGCGAGCGCCGGGCCACACGCGGCGGTCACCGCCTCGGTCGAATTGCAGTCGCGGCTGAGGTGCGCGAGGAAGACGTGCCGCCAGTGCGGGGTGGTGACCCGGCGCAGGAGTTCTCCGGCGGCTTCGTTGGAGAGGTGGCCGTGCCGGCCGTTGATCCGCTGCTTGAGGGACCAGGGGCGTTTTGTGTCCGCCTCGAGCAGGCGGGGGCAGTAGTTCGCCTCCACCACCAGCACGTCGGCCTCGCGGATGCGCTCGGGCACGTGCGCGGGTGCGTGCCCGAGGTCGGTCACCCAGGCGAGGCTGCGGCGCGGGGACAACAGATCGCCGTGGCCATGGGCGATGAAGAAGCCGACCGGGTCCTGGGCGTCGTGCGGCACGGCAAAGCTGCCCACCTCGAAATCCCGGAAGCGGAAAGTGGCGCCGGTCTCGAAGAGCTGCCAGTCGATCCGGTGTTTCAGCTTCGCCTGCACCGCCTGGGCCGTGGCGCGGTTGGCGAACACCTTGATGTGCGGGTGGCGGGCCAGCCCGCCCAGCCCGGCGCTGTGGTCGCCATGCTCATGGGTGAGAAAGATCGCATCGATGCGTTCCAGCGCGGCCCCGGCCTCGGCGAGCAGCGCGCCCAGCCGGCGGGCGGAGAAGCCGGCGTCAACCAGCACGCAGGTGTCGCCGGCGTCGAGCAGCGCGGCGTTGCCCGCGCTGCCGCTGCCGAGGATCTTGAAGCGAAGCGCCATGACGTGCATTGGATGGCCGGTGGCCGCACCGCGGCAATGGTTTTCCGGCCTGCGCCGCCCGCAAGCGGGGCAAAATGGACCACGGACCTGGCCGCCAGGGGAAAGGTGCACTGCGGGAGACACCTGGTCTTTTGTTTTGGCCTGGCCGTCGGAGAAGGCCGGGCTTCGCGCCCTCGTGATCATTCAGAGGGAACGATGCCTCAAAACAAAAGACCGTGGCGGGAGACACGGGACTGTCGCGCCGGTGATTGACCTCACGGTGAATCTGGCTTCCCTTGGCCCTCCCCATGCCGCCGCTGAAAGCCACCCGCCGCCGTCCCGCGCCTCCCCTTCCGGCGGGCCCGGTCTATGTCACGCGGCAGGTGCAGTTCAACTCCGCGCACCGGCTCCACAACCCGGCGAAAAGTGCGGCCTGGAACCGGCGGCACTACGGCCTCTGCGCCAACCCGCTTTGGCACGGTCACAACTACGTGCTCGAGGTGACCCTGCGGGGATACCCCGATCCGGACACGGGCTTCGTCATGGACCTGGGCGAGCTGAAGCTGCTCCTGCACCGGGTGATTGTCGATGTCTGCGACCACCGCAACCTCAACGAGCAGGTGGCCTTTCTCCGCGGCGTCAATCCCACCACAGAAAACCTCGTCCTCGCCTTCTGGCGCCAGATCGAGCCGTTGCTCGGCCGCGGCCGCCTCTTCCGCGTGCGGCTGTACGAGACCCCGCGCAACTACGCCGAGTACCTCGGCCCCGAACCGACATGAGCAAGCAGCCAATGTACCTCCACCGCTCCGCCAGCGGCGCTCCCCCGCGCATCCGGCGCGGCTACGATGCCAGTTTTCGGGCCACCCCGGCCCACCGTGCCTCGCTGCCGGACATGATGGAAGCCGCCCATGAGGCCATCCAGGGCGCCAATGTTCCGATCCAGCAGGTCGGCAT
>CAISJA010000129.1 GCA_903885525.1 uncultured Opitutaceae bacterium | reverse complement strand
TTCAACCGAGCCACTTTCTTCGCTCAGTTCAGCCGTAGCTGTGGGACGGCTCTGAATCGAAGTAACTCCTTCAGGTGCGTTTGTGCTGAAGCTAATTACCAGTCAGCGGTCCTGATCCCTACTGCTGTCTTCCAAAGACGCGTCCACCTTGGACCGAGATGCAGCCATCTGGCCACACGTTGACGGGTAGGACAAACTCATCGGTGACAATCGCGTCATCAAAGTCACGCTCTCCATCGAGGAATTGTTGGATCCGGATCAATTGGTTATCGGCAATCTCGCGCTGTGCCTCCAGCTCAGTGGCAAAGGCCAAAGAAAAATCGCCTTCGTAGCAGGCGGGCATGGTGCCTTGGAAAACCGTCAGGCAGAAGATCGCATAGCCCGAACGCAAGGGAGATCTAGGCCGGTTTTTCATCACCAGCCTCCCTGCTCCCGAACTTGTTTTTCCACTTTGGAGATGATTGCCCGATAGTGTCGGGCCAGGTTTCGAGCCTCAGTGGCATCACTGCATTCCTCACAAATGAGGGAATCGTCCGACGAATAACCTGACTCCAAGTAAATGGCCGTCTTCTCCCAAGCCTCCGCGCGCATGCTGACTCCGTCGAGGAGTTGACCGAGATCGCGAGATCGCAGGGTAAACCGCAATGGCTTTGTCTTGTCTGGCACCCGCAGAGCCTAGCGGATTGTGGACGATCAGACCACGGACTATGAGTCACATTTGTCGGAAAATCGCACCGGGCTTCGCCGGTGGGGAGCACTCCGTTGGTTGCCATCCTTCTTCACCTGTCTCCTGCAGGCGGATTGTCCGCACCCGGCCTGGGTCCCGACTCTCCCGCAGGGTCGATCAGACACCCATCCGTGGGAGAACCGCATTTGCCCTCGGGTGAGCCTGGCCCAACCCGGACCCGTTCGGCAAAGTGCTTCCCCCGCCTTGCCGGCTCGCCGGGATGCTCGCCCTGCCCACCGGAGCCATCCCTGCTCCCGGGGGTCCAGCGCGGGTGGCCCAGGCCATCCGGACCAGCGGCCTCATTTCAGCCAGAGGATCTTGATTTCGGATTCGACGGACTTGAACTCCCGGTCGGCGGTGACGAGGTCGGCCTTGCGGCTCCGGGCGAGGGCCGCCACGAAGGCATCGGCCAGCCCGAGGAGCCCGGCGGTTTTGTATGCCGCGGCCGCTTCACCCATTTCCCGGTCCGCGGGTACGACGATGACCGGGGTGTTGGTAGCGAACTCCTTGGCCCGGGCGAGGGCGCCTCCGCCCAATTTCCTCTCCACCCGGTAGCAAACCTCAGCCCAGTTCACCGCGCTGATCAGCATGAGCTGCTCCTTTTCGGCGGCACGGTGCATCAGGGCCTCGACGCTCGCGGCCCCCGGTTCATCGAACAGCAGCGCGAGCAGGGCGGAGGCATCCAATACCAAGGGCTTCATTTACGGCGGTCCTCGGCGATCTTCCGGTCTTCCCGGGCGTGCTCGGCCGCGCGGTCCTCCAGCAGTTCTTGCACGGCGGACTTCTCGCCGGGCCTGGACTTGAAAATGCCCCGGAAGGAGCTGATATACTCCTTGGTGACGGGCTGGACGACAAAGCGCCCCTCTTCCTCGATAAAGTTGAGCCGGGTGCCTTCCTTCAGCCCGTATTTGCGGCGGAGGCGGGCCGGGATGACGACCTGCCCCTTGGATGTCATGGTGGCGGATTCGGCATTCAGGGAGACCATGGAAGAAAGGAGGATAAAGATTAAATGTAAGGCAAGACAAAATAGTAGAACGTTATTTATTTGTCGCACTATCTTGGTTTTAATGATCGGATGGCAGTATCCTACTCCGAACGAAGGAATGGCACGGCGCGAATGGACCGAATGGACGAGAGCGATGGGATGGACCTGGTGGACGCGACAGCCCAGAGGATGGCGCAAAATGGGCATGGCTGGAGGGCGGCGGGGTGTGGTTTCGGGGCCACGGGCCACCTCTTATTGGATGACTGCGCCCCGTTCCCCTCCGAGAGAGCCGGAGTCACTGCTGCCGTTGCACGGCGGCTACCGCCACCTGAAGTCCATGAGCTATCCCCGGCGTTCGATCCTGGCCCGCCCGGTCACGCTTGATGTCAGATGACCGGCAAGCGGGCCTGCTGCGAGACATGCTGGATTCCGCATTCCTGATCCGGACCTAGCAAACAGTGGAAGCTGATCTGCCGCGGTTGATCGAAACCCTTGAACCGTACTTCAGTCGCCCGGCGAGCCTTGATGGCCGGTATATTCCGGATCAGTGCCCATCCGTGGTTCGTAAACTCCGGCCTTTGCTTCGCGGCCTCCGCAACCTCCGCGTCAAAAGGATCGGAGGTTGGTCTGAATCCGTGGATATCCGCGCCATCCGTGGCGAAAACGAACCGATGCGGGCGGCGCAGCCTGATCGCTCGATCCCGGCGGTGAATGGAATCACCGCCCTACCCTCCCCGAGTTTGCGCGGCAGGATTCGGCGATCCCGCCCTACAAAGGAGGCGGATGCACTTAGCCGAGGGCGAGGTCGGTGCGCTTCACGTCCTTGACGGGCCACTTTGTGACCGTGACGCCCTTGGCGGTCCGGGTGCTCACGGGGATCGTGGTCAGGTCGAAGTCGAGCTCGCGCACGCGCGCGCCGCTGCGGCCGTCGAGCGAGATCAGCACGAGCTTGGGCATCTCCGTTTCCTGCGCGGCGACGTGCAGCCACACGACGCGGGAGCCCTCGCTCTTCACCAACGGATAGAGCTTGTCGCGGGAGAGGCCGCCGATCTGGAACTTCTTGGCGAAGCACTTCCCGGACTCCTTGTCTTGGTAGAGCATCGTGTAGAAACTGGTGTCGCCGTCCTTCGGCCACACGGCGACATGGATGATCTCGCGGCCCATGAAGATCTTGTCGGCCACCTTGGAGACCTTGAGGGAGCCGTCGCGCATGATGGTGAGCGCGCTGTCGAGGATGGTGCACTCCTGCACGAACTCGTGCTGGCGCCAGTTCAGGCCGATGAAGCCGTCCTCGCGGTTGACGTAGAGGCGCTGGTTGGCGGAGACGACGGCGGAGGCGTCGATCTGTGCGATCTCGTCGTAGCTGGTGCGCCGCTTGATGCCCTTGCCATATTTCTCCTGAAGCATCTCGAACCAGGCGACGGCGCAGCCGGTGAGGTGGCGGAGGCTGGCCTTGGTCTCCTGGATGCCCTCCTCGATCTTCTTCATGGCCTCGTCGGCCTGGAAGCGGTTGTAGGCGGAGAT
>CAISJA010000128.1 GCA_903885525.1 uncultured Opitutaceae bacterium | reverse complement strand
TTCTGGCGCGCGCGCAGCAGCGGTCCGCGCTCCGTCCGCCGCACCCGCAAGACGCCCTCGAACCACAGGGCGGCCGGATCCTCCACCGCCCGCTCCAGCAGCCGCGCGGCCAGCCGGACCGGCCGGACCACGGCCGGATCGGCACTCAGGAACCAGTCGTCGAACGGCGCGGCGGGGTCGCTGCGCCGCCGCCGCACTTCCTGCCAGAAGTCCAGGGCGGGATCGGGCGCCGCCGGCGCGCCCGCCGGACCCGGCCGGGCCAGCGCCGCGAATTTCTCCTCCAGGCCCGCCGCCC
The DNA here is from genome assembly GCA_903885525.1 of uncultured Opitutaceae bacterium. Taxonomy (GTDB): domain Bacteria; phylum Verrucomicrobiota; class Verrucomicrobiia; order Opitutales; family Opitutaceae; genus Didemnitutus. The sequence goes on along the minus strand of CAISJA010000128.1, from coordinate 5,316 downwards.
CGCCGGCGTCCGGCGCGTGCAGCAGGACGCGCTCGAGCCAGGCGTTGGGCGCGAGCGGCAGCTCGGGCTCGTCGGCGGCGTGGCACGCCGCGGTAAAGCCGACGCTTCCGCGCGTCTGCCGGGCGAGATCGGCATAGCCGGCGCGTTCCAGCGCGGTGCGGTCCTCCGCCGCGAGCAGTCCCGCCGGGGGATGGCCGCGGGCGGTCGCAAACGCCAGGCGGGCCTCGTCCGTCAGCCAGACGCCCGGTTCCTGGCGGCGCGGCCAGACGCCCGCGTTGGCCTCGGCCAGAAACAGGTGCGACCACTCCAGCGCCGCGGCCCGGCGGCGGGTGGTGAGCGTCAGCGGAGCGAACAGCCCGCGGCCGGGCGCGGCGTCGGCCGCCGCCGCCAGCGGCAGCGAGGCGGACAACAGGGCCAGGATGGCCGCGCCGGAAAATTCGCGCCGGTCCCGCCCCGCATAGGCCTGCAGCGCCGGCCAGGCCTCCGGCACCGGCAGGTGGAAGCGGGCGCAGAGTTCCGCAAATTCCGCCAGCGCCCGGCCGAGCGGCAGCCGCTCCGGCCACGGCACCGGCAGCAGGCGGGCGATGCGCGCCAGCTCGCGCCATTCCGGCCGCGGCCCGGCCGCCAGCAGGGGGAGGTTGGCGGCGAGCGCATGGGTCTGCGTCTCGTCGAACACGCGCCCGGCCACCGCGCGCGCCCCGCCGGGCGGCAGGGTCGTGAAGCCGAGCGCCTGCAGCAGCGGCCAGAGCGCGAGCATCTCCTCCAGGCGCGCACCGCGCGCGAGAAACTCCACCAGCGCCTGCTGCAGCCGCACCGCCACCGGCGGGGTGCCGACCAGGCCCACGAGGTCGTTGAAGGGCAGGCCACGCGCGGCCAGCAGCGCCACGAGCTGCTGGTGCGCCGCATCGGCCAGCGGGAACACCACCGCGATGTTGTCGGCCCCGGCCGCGAGCAGGCCCTCGAGCCGGGCGGCGAGCCGCCGCATTTCGTCGGACCGCGTCGTGCCCACGAGTACTTCCGCCGCAACAGGCGACGCCGGAGCACCGGGGCCCCAGAGCTCCGCCACGGCGGCGCCGGCCGGCTCGGAGCCAGCCCACTCGGCGGGTTGGGCTTCCTGCCCGAGGATTTTTTCCCAGAGCTCGATCCAGCGTTCATCGGCACCCTGCCCGGTGAAAGCCGGCTCCGGCAGCAGCACGGTGAGATCCGGGGCGCGCCGGGCCAGCGCGGCCAGCACAGGGAACACCGCCTGGTCTTCCGCCGCGAAGCCATAGAGGAGCAACCGCCCGTCGAGCTGCGGTCCGGCGGCGGCGGGCGCGGCCCAGGCCGCCGCCCGGTCGGCCCGCGGGGCAAGGTCGTAGCCGGCCTCCGCCACCCGCTGCTCCAATTCGCCAAAAAGGCGGCGCAGCGGCGGCAGCGGAAAATCCTCCGCCCCGCCGCCGGCGGCGAGCAGTTCATCAAAGGCCTGCAGCGCGCCCTCGGGATCGCTGCGCAGGCTCTGCCACAGGCCCCAGGCGGCATCCCCGGGTGACAGCAGCGCCTGCCGCTCCGCCAGCAGCGTGCGGAGGTTGAGCAGGAGCAGCTCGCGCCCGAGGGCGGGCCGCGCCGGAGGGACGAGCCCGTGCCATCTTTCCCGCGCCCGCCCCGGGGTCAGGAATTCCACGCCGAGCAGCGGCACCCCCTCGCGCACGCAGCGCAGCTTGAGCGCCTGCGCCTGCCCGCGCGTCGGCACGAGCACCTGGTCGCGCCGCAGGCCGGCCGGCGCCTGCAGCCACGGCCGCACGAGGGCGTGCCACGCGGCACCCCAGTCCCGGACCATGTGCAGTGCACAACGCTCAACCATGCCGGGCCATGCTTCACCCCCGCCCGCCCCGCCGCAACCCCGATGTGGAGCGGCGCGCCGGCCGGCCCGAATTCCGCCCGGGGTGCGGCCACCGGCGGCACGGGGCCGGCCGCAGGCACGTTCACTCCACCGCCGGCTGGAATCCCCACTGCGCGGCGGAAAAGAGCCCGCGGTCGCTGAGCTTGAGGTCGGGGATCACCAGCAGCGCCATGAATGAAAGCGTCATGAACGGCGCGTCGAGCCGCGAGCCCAGTTTCTTCCCCATGCGGTCGAGGCGCGTGTAACGGCGGGCGACGGCGCGCCCGTCGCCGGACGCCATCAGCCCGGCGATGGGCAGCGGCAACACCGCCGCGCGGCCGCCCCCGACGGCCGCGAGCCCCCCCCGGGCCCGGATCACCAGGTTCACCGCCCGGCACAGCGAGGCGTCATCGGCTCCGACCGCGACGATGTTGTGCGAATCGTGCGCGACCGACCCGGCCAGCGCCCCGGTCCGCAGCCCGAAGCCCCGGATGAACGCCACCGCCACCGGCGCGCGGGGCGCGTAGCGGTTGACAACGGCGATCTTGAGGATGTCGCGGGCAGGGTCGGCCACGACCTGGCCCCCCTCCACCCGCGGGGTCTCGATCCCGTGCCGGGTGATGAGCTGGCCGTTGATCGCCCCGATGACGTGGAGCCGGCGGGGCGGCGCGCCCGCCCCGGCCGGCACGGCAAAATCCTCCGGACGGCGCGGCTGCGCCCGGAATCGGTTGGGTGTGCGCGCCGGCCGCCGCGGCAGCCGGCTGCGCCCGTCCTTGGCCACGAGTTCGCCGCGCAGGTAGGTCCGGCGCACCCGCAGGTTTTTCCAACCGGTGAAGACAATGAAGTCCGCCGGATCACCCTCCCGGAGCAGGCCGACCGGCAGCCGGTAATGCTCCACCGGGTTCACCGAAGCGCAGCGCAGCACCGCCAGGCGGTCCGCCCCGCCGCGCAACGCCCGGCGCACGTGCTCGTCGAGGTGCCGCACCATGAGCAGGTCGGGGTGCAGGTCGTCGCAGCAGAACATGCACTGGTCCGGGTGCGTCCGCAGGAGCGGCGCAAGCGCCGCGAAGTTGCGGGCGGCCGAGCCCTCCCGGATCAGAATCTTCATGCCCGCCGCCAGCTTGTCCTGCGCCTCCTCCAGGGTGAAGCATTCGTGGTCGGTCGTGATCCCCGCGGCGGCATACGCCCGCGCCGGCCCGCCGCGCAGGCCGGGCGCATGGCCGTCCACAGGCTTGCCGCGGCGCCGGGCGGCGGCGATCATGGCGAGCAGGGCGGGATCGCCCCCGAGCACGCCGGGGTAATTCATCACCTCGCTGAGGTAGCGGATCTCGGGCCGCGCGAGCAGCCGGGCCACGGCCCGGGCGTCCAGCACCGCCCCGGCGGTCTCAAACGCCGTGGCCGGCACGCAGGGCGGCGCGCCGAAATTGAAATGAAAGGGCGTGCGCCGGCCCTCGCGCACCAGGTAGTCCACGCCGGCCACGCCGAGGACGTTGGCAATCTCATGCGGATCGGAGACCGTCGCCACCGTCCCATGCCGCACGGACCAGCGGGCAAACTCCGCCGGCGGCAGCATCGAGCTCTCGAGGTGGATGTGGGCATCGACGAAGCCGGGCGCGACATAATGCGCGTAACGCCGACCGGGCGTCGCCGTGATCCGGCGGATGATCCCGCCGCTCCATTCCACCGTGCCGGGATAAATCCGGCGCGCGTGCAGGTCCACGATGTTGCCGGCGATGCGATGCAGGGATGCGCCCATCGACGAAGCATGGCCGCCCTCCCCCGGCCTGGCAATTCTTCCCGCTCCCCGTGCGCCGCCGGACCATCGGTTTTCCGGCCGCTAAATTCCACTCGCAAAACCGGCCGGCCGGTGCAATTTTGCGCGCCTATGTCAGCCCACAATCTTTCCCGCGACTACCTGAACCCGACCACTCCCCGTCTGGATGACGACGACGAGGCGGAAGCCCCGGTCGCCAAGACCCCCGGCCCGGTCGGTGCCATGATCCAGCGGAAATTCCTGGAGCAGCGGAAAATCTTCCTCTGGGGCGCCGTGACCGACGAGTCGGCCAAGGACATCGCCGAGAAACTCCTCTACCTCGAAGCCAACGCCCCGGGCAAGGACATCACCTTTTATATCAACACCCCGGGCGGCTCCATCACAGCCGGCATGGCGGTGTACGACACCATCAAGCTCATCACCTCGCCCGTCACCATCGTCGTCACCGGCATGGCCGCCTCGATGGGTTCGATTCTGCTCAGCGCCCCCAGGAAGGGAAACCGCCTGCTCTACCCGCACGCCCGGGTGCTGATCCACCAGCCGCTCATCTCGGGCCGCTTCATCGGCCCGGCCACGGACATCAACATCCAGGCACAGGAAATGGAAAAGCTCCGTTCCGAGCTGAACCAGATTCTCGCCGACGCCTCCGGCCAGTCGATCGAGAAGGTGACCAAGGAATCCGACCGCGACTTCTATCTGAACGCCCAGGAGGCCATCGCCTACGGCCTGGCGGACAGGATCGTCGAGCAGGTCTGATCCGGGCGCCGCAGCGGTGCCCCGGCCCGCCCTTCACGGCGGGCTTTTTTGTGCCCCGGGAGCAGCGGGGAGCGGCGGGGGTTCGGCCTGGGTGGTGAATTCCCGGGCGGCCGCCAGGTCCCCGGCCGCTTCGGCCGCCTGCCGGGCTTCCGCCAGCAGGAGCACCCGCGCCGCCGGCTCGGCCGACGGCAGCAAATCACGATAGACGGCCAAGGCGAGGGCGGGCGCGCCGGCCTGCCGGCAAAGTTGCGCCGCTTCCCGGCCCAACGGCCAGAGTTCACCCCGCAGCGGGGGCGACTCCGCCAATCCCTCCTTGAGGGCGGCCAGCGCCGCCGCCGGCTGCAGCGCGGCCAGGCCCGCCTGGGCGCGCGCCAGCGCCAGCACGAGTCCGGGTGAGCGGCGTTCGCCGGCCAGCCGGACCGCGGCCGCCTCCTCCATCCGGCCGCGTTGCTCCAGCCGCCGGGCTTCGCGCAACACCACGTACGGGGCAAGCCCGGCGGGCAGGCGATCCAATTGCCGGCGCTGTTCCTCGAAAGGCACGGCAAACGGGCGGTACAACGGGTCGCCGATGGCGATGGACTGCCAGCTCAGGTAGGGCAGGGCAAAGTAGGCCGCATCGCCCCAGGTATCGCCGCGCAGGAGCGCCTGCACGAGCAGGTCGGGACGGTGCAGCAGTTGCAGGTAGGGCTCGTACACGTTCCCGACCGTCGCCGCCGCCCCCTTCGCCACCAAGGGCCCGCACCAGCCCGCTGTCTCCGAGCGCAGCGTGGCGGCGGAATGGCTGTGGATGTGCACGGCGACGGCCCCCGGGGCAAATTTGAATCCGGGGCGCAGGAAGGGGCCGGTCAGGTCACCCGTGTACCAGCCGAGGTAGATCGCCGGCGCATCAAACCGGGCCGCGCGATCGAACACCCCGGGCTGGCGGTCC
>CAISJA010000127.1 GCA_903885525.1 uncultured Opitutaceae bacterium | reverse complement strand
CTTCCGCGCCGTGCTCAGCCACTCGCGCAAGGGTTACAGTGAGGTCGTGTGGCGCCAGGACACCGAGACGTTCATCCGTTGCCTGGAGAACGCCTACCGGCACTTCCTCGGCGTCACCGCCACCCTCGTCCCAGACAACCTGAAGGCCGCGGTTCTCCAGGCCGACTGGTTTGATCCGGAACTCAACCCGAAGCTCCGCGCCTTTTGCGAGCACTACGGCACCGCGCTCTTGCCGACAAAGCCGGCGATGCCGCGACACAAGGGCAAGATCGAGGCGGGCATAAAATACGCCCAAGCCAACGCGCTCAAGGGCCGCACGTTCACCAGCCTGGCCGAACAAAACGCGTTTTTGGCCGAGTGGGAGCGCACCGTCGCGGACACTCGGCTGCACGGCACCATCCGCCAGCAGGTCGGGACCTACTTCACTCAAGCTGAGCAACCGGCCTTGCGGCCGTTGCCGGCATCGCTGTTTCCCTGCTTCGAGGAAGCGCCGCGCAAGGTGCATCGCGATGGCCACGTCGCCTTCCAGCGGGCCTACTACTCGGTGCCACCGGAACACCTCGGCCGCGACGTGTGGGTCCGGGCCGAGGCCCGGTTGGTCCGCATCTTCAATCAACACTTCGAGCCGATCGCCGTTCACGTCCGGGCCGAGCCCGGCCGCTTCGCCACCGATGCCGCCCACATCCACGCGCACAAGCGCGCCATCATCGAGCGCGGCGCCGACTACATGGTGGAGCGTTGCCGGGTGGTGGGCGCAAACAGCGGTGCGTGGGCCGAAGGCCTGATGGTCCAGCGTGGACCCGAGGCGATGCGGACCTTGCAGGGCCTGCTGGCCCTCGCCCGCGAGCATCCCGTCATCGAGCTGGAGCGCGCCTGCGGCCGGGCCGTACATCTCGGTTTATGGCGACTGCGTGATGTCCGCCGGTTGCTCCAGCACGGCGAACAGGTCGTCCAGGTCGACTTCCTCCAGGTCCATCCGCTCATCCGCGATCTCAGCCACTACCAGCTTCCCTATGAACCAACTCCAAACTCTGCTCCATGATTTACGGCTCTCCGGCTTGCGCGAGACCCTGACCGTGCGCCTCCAAGAGGCGCTCGCCAACCGGCTCACGCACGAGGAGTTTTTGACCCTCGCCCTCCAGGACGAGGTCAACATCCGCCACCAGCGCAAGATCCAGCGCCGGGTGAAGACGGCGGACTTCCGCACCCTCAAGCCCCTCGATGAGTTTGACTGGCGCTTCAATCCCTCGATTCCCCGCAAACCGATCTACGAGCTGGCGGCCTGTCATTTTATCCGGGCCAAACACGACGTGCTCTTCATCGGCCCGCCCGGCACCGGCAAGACCCACCTGGCCCAGGCCATCGGCTTCGAAGCTATCAAGCAGGGCTTCACGGTCTGCTACCGTTCGATCTTCGATCTCGTGCGCGACTTCCTCGCTCAGGACGCGCTCCAGCAGCGCGACCGGGTGCTGCAGGTTTACCTCAAGAGCGACCTGCTCATCATCGACGACATGGGCCTGCGCGCCCTGCCCAAGCACTCCGGCGAGTATCTGCTGGAGGTCATCATGCGCCGCTACGAGACGCGCTCGACGATCATGACCAGCAACCGGCCGCTGGAGGACTGGGGCAAACTGCTCCAGGACGTGCCCACCGCCGGTGCCGTCCTCGACCGTTTCCTGCATCACGCCACCGTCTTCGCCATCACCGGTGAGAGCTACCGCCTCAAGGACAGCGCCCTCGCTAAATCCGGAGGCAAGAAACATGCCTGACCATCGCACGCCCGCGGCTTGGTCGCGCCCTGCGGCAAGCTCTTCGGCTCCTGTCCTCGGGCGCGACCAAGCCGCTCTGTCCAGCGCCGATTAGGTTTCGAGGTCAGCGCCAACTAGAATCCGTGTCGGATGGGG
>CAISJA010000126.1 GCA_903885525.1 uncultured Opitutaceae bacterium | reverse complement strand
GTCGGCTGGTTCAAGTTCACCCGGAGCCGGACGGGCGAGGGGAGACGGCTCTTCCTCATGGCACCGATCCACCACCATTTCCAGAAGCGCGGCTGGCCGGAGACCAAGGTCGTGCTCCGCTTTTGGGTCATGTCGCTCGGCTTCGCCCTCGCCGGCCTAGCCACCCTCAAACTTCGCTGAACCCATGCCCCTCGACTACAGTTTTGATTCCACCCCGGGCTTCCGGGACCTCACGCACACGGGTCTGCTCCTGCTCCAGCAGCCGCTGGTGCGCTCCCTGCGCCGGCTCAGCCGCCTGCGGCGCGGCCTGCAGACCCTGCCGGAGACGGCCGCGCCGGTGCGCACGGCCCGGCTCTTCGCGCCGGCCGGCCGGTGCCGGGCCCACACCTGAGTCCGTCCTGCCTGACCAAGCTGCCCCTACCCACCATGAGACCCGCCCTCCTCCTCCTGCTCTGCGCGACCTTGCTCCTTTTGCTCCCTGCCTCCCGGAGTGTCGGACCGGCCTTGCCCCCGGGGCGGACCGACATCGTGGAAAAGGGCCTGCGGATCGGTCCGCGGGGCCCCAGCCGGTGGCGCCTGCTCATGCATTACGCGTCCGGCCGCCTGACGGCGGACGAGACGGTGGTCATGAGAATTTGGACCGCCTTGCCGGAGAGTTACGCCGAGGTCCGGCTCACGTGAGTCCCGGTGGAAAACCTGTGCCCAACCCTGATTTTTAGATAGCAATTCTCCAACCTCCCTATCCATAGTTCCGCCATGAAAATCCTCCAGATCTTCGGGGCAGTGGTCGCCATCCACCTGCTCGCGTTTATCTTCATTTTCGCCAGCCCGGGCTGCCAGTCCTCGCCGCGCAATGTTCCCACGCCGGACGCCACCGTCCCCACCGCGTCTGCGCCGCCGGCTGACTCCCCGGCTGCCTCCGCGCCGCCGGCCGATCTTGGCACTGGTGGCGACAGCGCCGCCGCCGTGCTGCTGACGCCCGGTCGCGCCGCCCCGACCCGGCCCGGTTCGCCCAATGCCGTGGCTGTGACCCCCGCCAAACCCGCCCCCGAGGAGGTCGCTCCGGTTTCCACCCACACGGTGCAAAAGGGCGACAGCCTGTGGAGCATCGCCAAAAAGAACCATCTCACCGTCGGCGAGCTCGCCAAGGCCAACAATCTTCCCACCGGGGCGACGCTGTCCCCCGGTAAGAAGCTGATCGTGCCGGGCAAGGCCGGCCCGGCTTCGGCCAAGGACCTTTCCACCACCGTGAGCGCCGCCCCTGCCGCCTTCGCTCCGGAGACCAAGGCCGTTGCTGCCCCGTCGGCGGCCCGCGTCGGCGGGGAGTCGGTCAAGCACACGGTCCAACCGGGCGAGAAGCTCGCGACCATCGCCAGGAAATACCAGGTCACCCCGGGCGATCTTGCCGCGGCCAACAACATCACCGATCCCGCCAAGATTCGCGTGGGCCAGCAACTCATGATCCCCGGAGCCAGGTCGGGCGGTGCCAAGGCCTCCGTCAGGACCACCGGCACCGCCGCGGCCAAGGCCCCCGCGGCCGCCGCCAAGCCGGCCGGCGAAACCGCCGCCGCGAAGGACACCATGCCGCATTTTGATCTCAAGGCTCCGCCGCCCGGTCAGGATCTGGACGCCGGTTTGAAGGACAACGCTGCCGCGGAGGTGCCCACCGTCAAGGTGGAGGATCCCGCCCACGCCCAGGAGCCACCCAAGGGTTAAGCCTCCGGAGCGCCCCCCCCATGGTGAGTACGTCGAGCGTTCCCGCTCCCCGCCGCCACCTCACGATCACTCCCGCGAGTGTCATTCTGGTCTGCGTGGCCGCCCTCCTGGCCATCGGACTGACGGTGCTCTATAGCGCGAGCTCGACCGCGAAGGGTGGCCCGACCGCGTACCTGTACAAACAGCTCATCTTCCTCGCCCTTTCCATCGGCGGGGGGTGGCTGGTGTCGCGGGCCGACCTGGAACATTTGCGCCGGTACAGCTGGATCG
>CAISJA010000125.1 GCA_903885525.1 uncultured Opitutaceae bacterium | reverse complement strand
GGCACCAGCAGGCCGTCGACCCGAATGCCTCGGACGAAGACCTCGATCCGCGCTGGGAACTGGTCCACCAGTTGCTCCAGTACAAGAAATTCAAGGAGGCGGCCGGAACCCTGGCGCAAATGGCCGCCGACAGCCAGGACCAGCACGGCCGCAGCGGCGCGCTCTTCACGCCGGCCTCCGAGCGCCCCCTCGCCCACGCCGACCGCCTCGATGTGTGGAATTCCTTCAACCTCGTGCTCCGCCGCCTCGCAGAAAAACTGGTGGTCGGCCAGATCCACGCCGAGCAGGTCACGGTCGCCGACCAGATGGAATACATCCTGAACGAGGTCAAAACCCGCCGGAGCTTCCATTTTTCCGCCCTCTTTCCGGGCCGGATCAGCCTGCGCCGCCTCGTCGCTACTTTTCTCGCCGTCCTCGAGCTCACCCGCCTGCGCAAGCTGACCCTGCAGCAGGATGAGGCCTTTGCCGACATCCTCTGCACGGCGGTGGATGAAATCCGGCTTGATCCGCCTTCCAACCCCGACACCGTAACGCCGTCGCATGAAGAAGCCCACCCGCCGCCCGGCCAAGTCTAAGTCCGCTGCCGCCCACTTGATCGGGCTCGGTCTGGACAATCAGGACGGCCACCAGCGCCTCACCCGGGGAGAGCAATTCACCTTGGTGGGAGGCTCGGAGGAGACCCACGGTCGCATGACGGAAACCATCGTCAAGACCTTCGAGACCCTCAAAACCCGCGGCAAACCACTGCAGGCAGTCGAGCCCGCGGAATTGGCCGATATCATTCACCAATCCCGCCCGGTTTGATCGCCGGATTGCCTTTCCCCCGTTTTCCGCTTCACTCCAGTCCATCATGTCCGCCAACATCACCACTCTCGATACCAACAACTTCAAAGCTGCCGTGGCCGGCCCCACACCCGTGCTCGTCGATTTCTGGGCCCCGTGGTGCGGCCCCTGCAAGGCGATCGCCCCGATCCTGGAGGAGCTCGCCGTCGAGCTCGCCGGCAAGGTGAGCGTCGCCAAGGTCAATGTCGACGACAGCGGAGATCTCGCCGCCCAGTACGGTGTCCGCGCCATCCCCACCCTGCTCCTTTTCAAGGGTGGTGCCGTAGCCGACCAGTATGTCGGCATGATGGACAAAGCGGCCCTCAAGGCCAAACTCACGGCCAAGCTCTGAGCGTTTTCCCAACCGGGGCTGCGGCCCCGGTTTTTTTGCGCCCCGGTCTGCCGGTTCAGTCTGCTCAGGCCCCGGCCGTCAGCCCGATGGCCAGCAAGATACCATAGGCGGCCAGAAAGCGCGCGGTGGAGCCAAGCAGGGCGATCTGTTCCCCGGCAGTCCGGGACTGGGCGAGTCGGTGCGGGTAAAGGATGGCCCCGGGGACAAGCAGCAGGGGCAGGAGCACCGGCCAACCGTAACCGAGAAAGAGGAGAAACACCGGGCAGGCCAGCGCCGCCCCCATGGATCCGGCATACTGGAACAGCGCCGCGCGCCGGCCGAAACGCACGACCAGCGTGCGCTTGCCCGCGCGGGCATCCGTCTCGGCATCACGATAATTGTTCACGACCAAAATATTGGCCGCGAGCAGACCGGCCGCCGCGCCGACGAGCCCGACCTCCAGCGCCAGCCCATGCGCCTGCACGTAGTACGTGGCCCCCACCGCCACCAGTCCGAAAAAGAAAAAGACAAACACATCGCCCAGACCGTTGTAACCGAGAGGATAGGGCCCGCCGGTGTAGGCCAGGCCGCAGAGGATGCTGAGCACCCCGACCGGCAGGAGCCCCCAGCCTCCTTCCCGCACCAGCAAAAGCCCCAGGCAAAAAGCGGCAGCAAACACGATCCAGGTCGCCCCCAGCATCGCGGCCGGCGTCACCAGCCCGGAGGCGACCGCCCGGCGTGGACCCACCCGCTCCGCCGTGTCCGCCCCCTTGATGAAATCAAAATAGTCGTTGGCGAAATTCGTCCCGATCTGGACCAGGAGCGAAAAGCCCAGGCAAACCAATGCCTTGGGGTAATGTGGGCTCCCATGGGCTTTAGCCAAGGCGGTCCCCAGCATCACCGGGATGATCGCCGCCGGCAGCGTCTTGGGCCGGGCGGCTTCCCACCACATGCGCCAGGTATCGGCCATACCGGTCCCTATTTCGCCTTCTTGAAAAAAACCACCAGCGGCCGGCCCGCCAGCAGGCTGAACACCGGGACCACCGAGGAAAAGACGGTGTTCGTGGCCATGATGGCGATGTCGCTGTCAAAAAGCCAGCCGAAGGACAGCAGCAGCAACGCGAAGCAGGTGAGAAAAATCCGCGGATTCGGGATGGCCGGATTGCATGCCAAGGTGAGCAGCAAGGCGAAAAGTCCGTCGTAGGGGTTGCCATGTGAGATGCAAAATCCTGCGATGTAGAACAGCGGGGCGTAGAAATTGACTTTTTTGCCCCAGCGCACCGATTGCAGCAACAGTCCCGCGAGTCCGACCGTGGCACCCAAGCCGAGCCCGATCATCTCACTCGTCTCCCCGCTGGCCTCGAAGCTGCAGTGCCAAAGGGCGTAGCCGCCGATGAGGGCGCGGAAGAAGTCGAGGTAGTTGCGTTTGTTGGCCAGCTCCCGCCCGAGATTCACCGATTTATCCTCCGGGTCCTGTCCGCCCTGTTCGGCAAATTTTTCAAGGGTTTCCCGTGGCTTGCGATGGTTTTGGAGCCAGCGCCCGGCTTTCATCCACGGGCGCGGAAAAAGCAGCAGAAACACGGCGGGGACCAGGTAGAGCCAGTCGATGAGGAAGTGTTCTTGCATGGGCCGGGCCGCCTATCCAGAGGATTGCCGGCAGCCTTGTCAAAGGCATCCCGCAGCCAAAATCAACGCAGGGCAAAACCCCGGAAACCGGCGGGCAGTGGAATTACCGCCCTGTCCGCCTGGCGGATGTAGCCGTCCAGGTGCTCCGCCACCGCGGCGAGGAAGGCTTCCACCTCCTCCCGCCTTCCTTCGGCCTCCAGCAGCACCCGGCCGTCGGCCAGATTTTGCACATAGCCGCTCACCTCAAACCCCTTGGCCACCTGCAAGGTCTGGTAGCGGAATCCCACGCCCTGCACATGTCCGGAATAATGCGCAATGACATGGTGGACACTTGGCATGCCTCATCCCAGCGCGGCCCGAAGGCGGTTTCAATCCCAACCTCCGGCACGATGACGGGAATTTTCATTGCGCAAGGGTGCCGGACAACCACAGTCCCCTTGCGCCCCAGCGCATCCAGCATGACCAACAAAGACACGGACGGACTGTTCGAGGGTGATGGTGACGAAAAAAACGAACTGTCTTGGACCGAAACCGATTGGGAAGAGTATCTGGCCGAGCATGAGACCGCCGTCCGGGACTATCTGCGGCACTACGAACAGGCGGCGGGAAACCCCGACCGGATCGACGAGGTCGCCCGGCAGATGGGCTGGGAGATTGAATTGCCCGAGGAGCCGGAGCCCGGTGCCAGCCTGGAGTCCGGTGAGGAAAACTTTCCGGGGGAATGGGAGCCTTACACCCTCCACCGCAATCCGGTCCATATCGCCACCAAGGCGCTCTATACCAGCCTGCTCGTGAACTGGGAACGGATCGCGGTTCATCCCGACCGGATCTCCCCCGCCCTGAGCCTTGCGGTGCAAAGCTCCCTCTTTCGCGGGCGCGAATGCGCCCTGCAGGCGGCCCAGGCGCTCGATCTGGGCGATTACGCCCTCGCCATCTGCTTTTTCAAACGCGCCCTGCGGGAACTCAACGAGGTGCTGGCCCGCCTGGGCCAGGCCGAGCTTTCCGACGCCACCCTCCTGGCCCGCTACCGCGATTTCGCGCTACCCCGCCTCTTTGATCTCCGGGAAATCTGGCTCCGGGTCATGCACGAGTGCCGTCAGGCCGACGGGGATAGTTGAAGCGCGCCCCCCGGTGGGGGCTGACCACAGGAAACTACGCCCGTTGGAAGGGTCCGGGGATTCGGCTCAAGGCCGCTGGGCTGCCGGCACCGGGAGGACGGGTGCATGGAAACGGCGCCGCAACCGGTCGAGGGCCAGATAAATCACCGGGGTGGTGTAGAGCGTGAGCACCTGCGAGAGCAGCAAGCCGCCCACTATGGAGATGCCGAGCGGCTGGTGCAGCTCCGCCCCCACGCCGCCGGAGAGCGCCAGGGGGATGGCCCCGAAGAGCGCCGCCATCGTGGTCATCATGATCGGACGGAAGCGGACCACACAGGCGCGGAAGATCGCCTCCTGCGGCGGCAGCCCCCCGTGGCGTTCCTCTTGCAGGGCGAAATCTATCATCATGATCGCATTTTTCTTCACGATCCCGATCAGCAGGATGATGCCGATGAGCGCCACGATGGTCAGCTCGTGGCCCGTGATCAGCATGGCCAGCAGGGCGCCGACCCCGGCGGAAGGCAGCGTGGACAGGATGGTGAGGGGGTGGATCAGGCTCTCGTACAACATGCCAAGGATGATGTAGACCGCGAGGATCGAGGCCAGGATGAGGGTCGGTTCGCTGGCGAGGGACTGTTCAAAAACCTTGGCGGTGCCTTGGAAACTCCCATGCACCGACCCCGGCAGATGCAGCGCGGCGACCGTCCGGTCGATGACCGCGGCCGCCTGGCTGAGGGAAAAACCGGGCGCAAGGTTGAAGGAGACCGTGATCGCGGGAAACTGCCCCTGATGGTTGACCGACAGCGCGGTGTTGGAGCGTTCCACCCGGGCCACCGCTCCCAGCGGCACGAGTTTGTTGGTGGTGGTGGATTTGACGTAAATCTTGTCGAGGGAAGCCGGGTCGAGCTGATACTGCGGGACCGCCTCCAGGATGACGTGGTGCTGCGTCAGCGCGGTATAGATGGTAGAGACTTGGCGCTGCCCGAAGGAATCGTACAGCACGGCATCGATGTCCGTCAGCTTCAGCCCCAAGCGGGCCACGGCGGTCCGATCCACCACCACCCGCGCCTCCAGCCCGGTCGCCTGCTGGTCGGTGGTCACATCGAGGAATTGCGGCACCTGCCTGAGCTTTTCCACGAGTGCCGCGGAGCCGCGGCTGAGCTCCTCCAGGTCCGAACTGGTGAGCGTGTACTGGTAGGTGCTCTTGGAACCCCGTCCCCCAAAACGGATGTCCTGGGCGGCTTGCATGAAGAGTGAGGCACCCTCGATGCCCGCCAGCCGGCGCCGCAACCGGCCGATGACCTCCTGGATGCCCACTTTCCGTTCCTCCAGCGGTTTGAGCGAGATGAACATGCGCGCCGTGTTGCTGCCGCCGCTCATGAAGGCAGCGGTCGAGGCGATGGCCGGATCACTCAGCACGATGCTGTTCACCTGCTGCTGTTTCTTCACCAGCGACTGGAACGAGACGTCCTGGGCCGCCTCGGTGAAGGCGCCCATGGAGCCGGTGTCCTGCTGCGGGAAAAAACCTTTCGGCACCATCAGGTAGAGGACCACCGTGCCCACCATCGTCGCCAAGGTCACCCCCAGCATCAGGTATTCCCGCCGGAGCACCCAGCGGAGGCTGCTTTCATAACTCCGCAGCATCCACGCGAAGGCGCCCTCCAGTGCCCGGAAAAACCGGTTGGGCTTCTCCTCCTGGCTCTCGTGCCGCAGGAACCGGCTGCACATCATCGGGGTGAAGGTCAGCGACACGATGGCCGACACCAGAATGGAGGCCGTCAGGGTGACCGCAAACTCATGGAAGAGTCGCCCGATCAGTCCGGTCATGAAGAGCAGCGGGATGAAGACGGCCACCAGCGAGAGGCTCATGGAGACCACGGTGAAGCCGATCTGCCGGGCGCCCAGCAACGCCGCCTCGACCGGCGGATGGCCGGCCTCGAGCTGGCGCACGATGTTCTCGATGACGACGATGGCGTCGTCGACCACGAAGCCGACCGACACGGCGAGGGCCATCAGCGACAGATTGTCGAGGGTGTAGCCGGTCAGGTACATGATGCCGAACGTCCCGGCCAAGGCCAGCGGGACGGTGAAGCTGGGAATCGCGGTGGCCCAGAATCGCCGCAGGAAAAGAAAGACGGTCATCACCACGAGGGCGATCGACACCAGCAGGGTAAACTCGATGTGCGCCACCGACGAACGGATGGTGGCCGTGCGGTCGGTCTGGATGGAGAGCCTGATGGCGGGCGGCATCCATCGTTGTAGGATGGGCAGCAGGGCGCGGATCCGGTCGACGGTCTCGATGACGTTGGCCCCGGCCTGCTTGAAGATGATCAGCAGCACCGCGGGCTTTCCGTTGTACCAGCCGGCCTGGCGGGTGTTTTCCACACTGTCGACCACGGTGCCGATGTCACTGAGACGCACGGCCCCTGCGGCGCGCGCGAAGGCCACCAGCGGCTGGTAGTCGCGGGCCCGGGTGAGCTGGTCGTTGACCCGCAGCGCATACGACACCTCGGGCCCGTCGAGCGCCCCCTTGGGTTGGTTGGCGTTGGTCTTGCCGAGGAAGTTGCGGATATCGTCCAGGCCGAGCCCGAGCGACGCCAGATAGGCCGGGTCGACCTGCACCCGCACCGCGGATTTCTCCGCCCCGCTGACCTGCACCTGGCCCACCCCTTGGACCTGGCTGACCTTCTGGGCCAGGACATCCACGGCGTAGTTGTAGACGTCCCCCCGTGCCATCGTATCGGAAGTCAGCGCCAGCAGCATGATCGGCGAATCAGAGGGATTGGCCTTTTCGTAGTTGGGTTTGGTCGGGAGGTTGGCGGGCAGATCCCCGCCGGCGGCGTTGATCGCCGCCTGCACATCGCGCGC
>CAISJA010000124.1 GCA_903885525.1 uncultured Opitutaceae bacterium | reverse complement strand
GCACGCGTGATTCTTCCCGAGCAAAACCAGCTTTCGCACTAAAATCATCAATTACGCCGGCGCCCGCCGACACCTTGCTCGCATTCCTATGCAAGCAGTTGCATCGTCATATCCACTCCCTGTGGGACGGGACTGATTTTGAAGCCAGGTTTCCAAGCCCCCCCTCGCCGGCCATGTTTTCCCGGCCGTCGCGGCGGCGCACCGCGGCAGTCTCGCCCCGGGCTCACCGCCGGCGCCGCCACGCTATCCCCCAGGCCGCGGCTGCGTAGAGCGCGCTCGCCACATGGGCGCTCGTCGCCACCTTCACACCGGCGTCGTCAAAGCGGATCATTCCCCCGCCCTGCCCGCCCTGCACGGTTTCAAAGATCACCTCGCCCACGTAGATCACCAGCACCGCCGGCCAAAACCAGTCGCTCCAGTCCCGTTGCCAGCCTTGGCCGGCGAGGTAGAGCAGCAGTCCCAGGTCGACCGCGCTGAGTCCGCCATAGCGCTGCATCGCCGGATCAAACCGGTAGAGCAGGCCGGAAATGAAGAGCGGCATCAGCACCAGGGCCAGCCGGCTGAACCACGGATGCGCCCGCTCCAGCAGCCAGCCCATGATCACAAACAATCCGCCGTCCGCGAGAAAATGGGGCCAGCCGAAATGGACGCCGTGGCCCGTCCACAGCCGCCACCATTCGCCGCGCGCCAGGGCCGCGCGGTCGTAGATCAGCGCACCCCGCCAGTCGGGCCGGCATTGGATGAGCAGGCAGGCCGCCCCGACCGCCAGATAAGTCCAGGGCAGCCGCCGCCAGAATATTCGCGGGGGCCGGCCGTCGGGGCCGGGCCGGGCCGGGGAGGTTGCATCGTTCACGGTTGCGATGGAAAACGGACGCTCAACGGGCGGCGAGCCACTTTTTCACCCGGGCCAGCGGATAGGTCGTGATCACCTGCTCCGCCGTGAGCCAGCCCTTGCGGGCGATGCCCACGCCATAGCCGACGTGCGCCAATCCTTCCGTCCGGTGGGCGTCGGGATTGATGGAGCAGAGCAGGCCCTTTTCCGCGGCCTTTCGCCACTGGCGCCAGTCCAGTTCCAGCCGGTAGGGGTTCGCGTTGAGCTCGATCACGACACCCCGGGCGATGGCGGCATCGATGATCCGCTCCAGGTCCACCGCGTAGCCTTCGCGCTCCAGCAGCAGCCGGCCGGTCAGGTGTCCGAGCATCGTCACGTGGGGATGCTCGATGGCCCGCAGGATGCGCCGCGTCATCGTCTCCCGGTCCTGTTGAAAGGCGGAGTGAACCGAGGCGACGACGTAATCGAGCGCCGCCAGCACGTCATCGGCAAAATCGAGCCGGCCGTCGGGCAGGATGTCGCACTCCGTGCCGGCAAAGACGTGCGTGCCGAAGCGCCCGCTGGCATTGAGGCTCCGGATCGCCTCGACCTGCTCCGCCAGCCGCAGCTCATCGAGCCCGCAGGCCTGCACGCTGGATTTCGAGTGATCCGCGATGCCCACATATTCCCAACCCAGCGCACCGGCCGCCGCGACCATCTCCTCCAGCGTGTTGTGCCCGTCCGACGCCGTGGTGTGGTTGTGAAAAGCTCCGCGGAGGTCCGCCACCTCCACCAGCCGGGGCAGGGTGCCGGCGGCGGCGGCCGCGGCCGCGATTTCCCCCAGCCCTTCCCGCAGTTCCGGCGGAATGAAGTCCAACCCGAGGTGGCAGAACAGCTCCGTTTCGTCCGCGGCCGGGACGCTCCTGGCACCGGCCTCCGGACCGTCTTCGCCCGAGGGCCCGTGCTTTGCTTCGGCGGGAAACAGGCCCCATTCGCTCAGGGAATGCCCCTGCGCGAGGGCGCGCTGGCGCAGCTGGATATTGTGGTCCTTCGAGCCGGTGAAATGATGCAGGGCAAAGGCAAACTGCGCGGGCGGCACGAGCCGCAGGTCGGCCTGCAGTCCGCCCTCCAGCCGGACGCTGGCCTTGGTGGTGCCCCGGGCCGTGATTTCGGCCACGCTGGGCTGGCTGACGTACCACTCCACCACCGGCTCCGGGACCTCGGTCGCCACCAAAAAATCAAGGTCGCCCACCGTCTCCAGCCGCCGGCGCAGGCTGCCGCAGGCCTCGGCCTGCTGCACCTGGGGCAGTTTCCGCAGGCCCGCCAGCAGCGCCTCCGCCGCCCGGGCGGCCTCGGCCCAGCGGTGCCGGCGTCCGTAACCGACCCGGTGGCGGATTCCGGCGAGGATTTTTCCCTGCGATTTTTCGCCGAATCCCGCCAGGGTGGCGATCGTGTCGGCCTCGGCCGCCTGCTGCAGCCGGGCGAGCGAATCAATGCCCAGAGCGCCGTGCAGCGCCCGGATCTTTTTCGGCCCGAGTCCCGGCACCGCCAGCATTTCCACCAGGCCGGGCGCCACCGCCACCCGGAGTTGTTCCAGAAAGCCCAGCCGCCCGGTGCGGTGCAGCTCCGTGATTTTTTGGGCCAACGCCCCGCCGATGCCCTTGACCTCATCCAGGGTGCCGGCGGCGATCCGCTGCGCCAGTTCCTCCTCGCCCAGCGCCTCCACCACCCGGGCCCCGCCTTGGTAGGCGCGGATCTTGAAGGGATTCTCGCCCTGCAATTCCAGCAATGTGCCGATTTCCGTCAGGGCCTCCGCAAGGCCCGCCTTGTTGACCTTGCTCATGGGAAATCGGGCAGCGCGTCCTCCCGCTGGAGCTGCAACCGGTCACGCACCGCGGCGGCGAGGTCGGGGCGGTTGACCTTGCCCTGCGGATTCCGCGGCCAGGGCGCAACCAGGACAAACTGCTTGGGGCGCTTCGCGGCGGCCAGGGCGCGTCCGAGCCCGGCCTGCACCAGGCTCCACTCGGGCTCCGGCCCGGGTGCATAGGCCGCCACGACTTTCTGCCCCCACTCCGGATCCGCGAGCCCGAGCACGGCCACATCAGAAAATTGCCCCGTGGCGCGCAGGACCGCCTCCACCTCCTCGGGACGGACCTTTTCGCCGCCGGTGATGATCAGGCCGTCGCGCCGGCCCAACATCGTGAGATGCCCGGCCGGGTCGAGTCTGCCGAGATCCTCCGTGGTCAACTCCCGGTTCGCCTCCCAGTCGGGAAAATAACCCCGGAAGAGCGACTCTCCCGCGAGCACGATCCGCCCGTCCGCCTCCAGCCGCAGGCGCACCTGGGGCAGCGGCCGGCCCTGGTTGCGCGCTCCGGCCTGAAACTCTTCGGGCTGCAGCCCGGTGGCCATCGCCGCGGTTTCGGTCATCCCATAGCCGGTGGAAATCCGCAGGCCTGTGTCGGCGGCCTCCTCCAGCAAGGCACTCCACGCCGGCGCGCCCCCGAGGAAAATGCAACGGAAATGGCGCAGCCGCTCGATGGCCGCATCGTCCTGCAACAGCCTTTCCAACTGCGTCGGCACGAGCGAAATCACCCAGCCGCCCGGATGTTCGGGCAACGCGGGCCAGATCCCGCTCTCCACCGCTTTCCAAGCCACCGGCACGTAGGCCCCCCCGCTCAGGACGCAGCGCATCCACGCCATGAAACCGCTCACGTGGTGCAGGGGCAGCACGCCGACGGCATGGACCGGCCCGAGGCAAAAGTGCTGGCAGAATCCCTCGACCGCCGCCGCTACCGTCCCCTGGTCATGCCGGGCAAAACGGAGCGCCCCAGACGATCCGCCGGTGGGGATCATCAGCCAGCCGCGTTCGGCCTCATGGCCGGGAGGTGTCGCCGCCAGCCCGGCCTCCACTTGCCCCCGTTCGCGCGCGCCCCACGCGGGATCGGTCAAAAACACCTCGCCGCGCCCGGCCACCGCGGCGGCAAACACCGCCATGAACCGGCGGGGATCAGCCTCTGCAATCACCGTGCGCTCCGCGCCGGCGGCCACGGTGCTTCCCAACCGGCGGGCTAGTTCAGCGCGTTCCACAGCGCCTCCGGGTTGATGGCTTCACTCCACTGCTGGTCCAGCCACGGACCGGTCTCCGGGCCGTCCCACAACCTGTCGCCGAAAATTCCGCCCACCCCCAGCCCCAGGGCCCGCTGGGTGAGCCCGCCGGCCAGCACCCGCCGCACCACCGCGCTTCGGCCCAGCGCCGTTTCGATGGCGCTGGAAATCACCACATCGGCCTTGGTCCGGGCGGCCCAGGCCTCCAGTTCGGCCCACGGTCCACACAGCGCCGGCTTGATGACAAACAGGCCCGGCCAGCCCTCCGACTGCCAGCGGACCGCCTCGGCGAGCGAGACCACCGCTTCATCCAAGGCGAGCTTCACCGGATAATCCCGCGCCAGGCCATGCAGCCCGTCGCGGTCCTCCGGGGCGAGCGGTTGCTCGATAAATTCCACCGGGCGGTCCGCGCATCGTTCCAGCCACCGCCGGGCCTGCCGGCGGTCCCACGCCCCGTTGGCGTCCAGCCGCAACTTCACATAGGCCGGCAGCGCCGCGAGCAAGTCATCCAGCAGCCCAAGTTCTTCGTCCGGCCGCTCCACCCCCACCTTCCATTTCAGGGCGAGAAACCCGGCGGCCAGCCGCGCCGGCAGCAACCCGAGTGCCGCCCGTCCTGCGGGCAGCAGCGAAGCCACCGGCAGTCTCCGGTCGCCCGCCCCCGCCCCGGCGGGCGTCCGGGCCTCCGCGAGGGCAAAGCGAAGCGAGCCGAGCGCCGCCGGCACCGCCTCGAGAGCGGCCGCCGGGATTTTCCCGGTCAACTGCCGCGCCGCTGCCACCACCTCGGCCAGCGTCTCGCGGCCAAACCAATCGATCGGAGCGGCCTCACCGTAGCCGGCCCTGCCGTGCTCGTCCTCCAGTCGCACCAGCAGCCCCTCCCGCTCAGCCCACCATCCATGAGCCGTCCGCAACGGCGTCGCCAGCGTGCGGCGGTAGGACTTGAATGAGAAAAGATACGCCATCGGAGAAGCCGGCAGTGTGCAGGCTGCGGGCAGGAGAGCAACCACCGTTGCCATCAGGGATGGCACTCCGGCCGGTCAGCCGCTTCGCCCGCGTCATCCGGGCGGCACTGCTCCCCCCCAGCGGCACCCGCACATTTCCTCCGGTGCGGCCGTTGCCCACCGCGCGGCGGCCCCGCCCACCACCGCGGCGGGAAAATTAATCGTTGAGGTTTTCCGCGCCGGGATCAACTCGTCTGCGGCAACATGACCAAGCCTGTTGCCGCCGATTCCGACTTCTACCTGCCTGCCGGCCAGTTCTTCCCGGCAAACCTGCCCAGCGCCTTGACGTACGACGACGTCTCCCTGGCCACACTCTACAGCGACATCCTGCCCAAGGACGCCGATCTCACTACCTCCCTCGCCGAGGGCCTGCGCCTCCAGATTCCGGTCATCTCCTCGGACATGGACACCGTCACCGAATCCGGCATGGCGATCGCGATGGCGCTGAACGGCGGCCTCGGCCTCATCCACCACAACCTGCCGGCCAAGGACCAGGTGCGCGAGGTGGCCCGCGTCAAACGCCATATCCACGGCCTGATCCAGGACCCGATCACCGTCTCCCCCCAAGATACCGTGGGCGACGTTCTCGTCCTCATCGAGCAACGCCGCTTTGAATTCCGCACCTTCCCCGTCCTCGACCGGGGCGGCAAACTCATCGGCCTCCTGCCCGGCAGCACCGTGCGCGAACGCTACAAGGCCAAGCAGGTCAGCGAAGCCATGGTCCCGCGCGCCGATATCCTCACCGTCCATGAGCGCGACCTCCAGCCCGATCCGATCCGCGCTGCCGACGCCTTTTTCACCCAGCACGTCGGCATCCACAAGATGCTCGTGGTCGATGATGCCGATCACCTCTGCGGCCTGGTGACCTTCTCCGACGTCGAGCGCATCACCACCGAGGCCAAGTCCCGCCGCAAGCCGGCCCGCGACGCCCATTTCCGCCTCGTCGTCGGCGCCGCCCTCTCCCCGGTTCGCCACCCGGACGGCGAGCTCGACCACCGCCGCATCCTCGCCCAGGTCGGTGCCCTGGTGGAGGAAAACGTCGATTGCGTCGCCGTCTCGACGGCCCACGGCCACACGACCGGCGTCGGTGCGATGGTGCGGCTCGTCCGCGGGGCCTTTCCCCACCTGCCGATCATCGCGGGCAACGTGACCAGCGGCGCCGGCGTCGAATACCTCTCCGACTGCGGGGCCAACGCCATCAAGGTCGGCCAGGGCCCGGGCTCGATCTGCACCACCCGCCTCGTCGCCGGGGTGGGCATCCCCCAGCTGACCGCGCTGTATGTCGCCGGCCTCGGCGCGGCGAGAAAGGGCGTCCGCCTCATCGCCGATGGCGGCATCACCAAGTCCGGTGACATCGTGAAGGCGCTCACCCTCGCCGACGCCGTGATCCTCGGCGGCCTGCTCGCCGGCTGCCGCGAGGCCCCCGGCGAGATCATGGAAATTTCGGGCAAGCTCTACAAGCAGTACCGCGGCATGGGCTCGCACGCCGCCATGAAGGCCGGCTCGGCATCCCGTTACGGCCACGACAGGCACGACACCGTCCGCAAGGTCGCCGCCGAAGGCATCGAGGCACTCAAGGAGGTGTCCGGGGCGGTGGACGACGTGCTCGGCACCCTCATCGGCGGCGTACAGTCCGGCATGGGCTACCTCGGTGCCCGCACCCTGCCCGCCCTTCGCGCCAAGGCCCGCTACATCCGCGTCACGCCCGCCGGCCAGAAAGAAGCCGCCCCGCACGACGTCATCGAGGTCGCCACGCGCAAAGGCTGATCGGCCCCGCGGTCCACGGTCTTTTGTTTTGAGGCATCGTTCCCTCTGAATGATCACGAGGACGCGAAGCCCAGCCTTCTCTGACGGCCAGGCCAAAACAAAAGACCGTGCCCGCGGTCAGACTCGCGCCGGGAAGGGGTTGCAGTCCGCCGGGCTGTCCTCAAGTTGATCCGCGCATGCGCATCGGCCTGGCCCAGATCAACACCACCGTCGGTGACCTCGCCGGCAACCGCCGTCGCATTCTCGACGCCTACCGCGCCTTGGTCGGGCAGGGTGCCGAGCTGGTTATCTTCCCCGAGCTGGCCGTCTGCAGCTACCCGCCGCGCGACCTGCTCTTCAAGAAACACTTTGTGGCCGACGTGGAGCAGGCCACCTGCGCACTCGCCGCCGAGATCGGGGCCGTGCCGGCCGTGCTCGGCACCGTGGTCGCCAACCCTGCCGGCCGCGGCCGGGGCGCGTTCAACGCCGCCGCCTTCTGCCACGAGGGGCGCATCGTCGCCACCGCCCACAAATGCCTGCTCCCCACCTACGACGTCTTTGACGAGGACCGCTATTTTGAACCGGCCCGCGAGCCGCTGCTGCTGCACTTTGGCGGGCGGCGCATCGCCATCACGATCTGCGAGGACATCTGGACCCAGGAAAGCATCCCCACCCGCCGGCTCTACGACCTCGACCCGGTGCAATGGCTCGCCGCCCGCCAGCCCGACCTGCTGCTCAACCTCTCCGCCAGCCCGTGGCAT
>CAISJA010000123.1 GCA_903885525.1 uncultured Opitutaceae bacterium | reverse complement strand
GGCCGGCCCGGCCCGGCGCAGCTAGTGTGAACCTACCACCCGGGCGCGCGCTGCGTCTCCGTGCCGGCAGTCCCGCGGCCGAAACAACCACTCCTAAGCGTCGTGTCCGCGCCTGGCCGCTCGGAGCGTCCCGCCCAGGAGGCGCCGGCGCTTCGGCCGCGGGCACCCTCCGGCTCCTACGCCGCTCGCGGGACAGCGCCCGGGACGTCAAGCGCCGGGCCGGGCAAGCCCGGCGGCGAGCGCGCGCGGCCCTTGATCGTCCCCCTGCCGTCTGCGCGCGGGAAGGAGTCGCCGCCGGGCCGGCCTACTGTGCGTGCTCACCTGGTCGACGTGCACCAATTCGCCTGGCGCGAGCTGTCGAGCTAGAACACCTGGTCGACCCCGCGCACCGTAGGCCGGGCGCGCCTGACTCGAGCTGCCGCGAGGCGCGGCCCTGCAGCCCTTCCGGATTCCGGCCCTCGCCGTCATGGCTTACTCGGCCGAGCGGGGGCCAGCCGACCGCGCACGGGCATGCGGCGCATCCTGCGGCCCGCTTCGCGGGTTCGGCCGGGCCGCTTCGCGGCGGCTTGCCTGAGCTGCCTGCGTCGGTGCGCCGCCGGTGCTCGCCGCTGCGGCTCCGCCCGTCGGTTCGCTTCGCTCGCCCCTACCTCGGCAGGCCAGGCTCGCACGTCCCGGCCATCCGCCGCAGCATGCGTCGGTCCCTTAGCGCGGCCGAGCGACCCCCAGCCGGCCGAGGTGGCACCAGCTCGAGAATCCCGATGCGCCGCCGCCCTCCCCGCCTTGGTTCTCCCCCTGGACCCCCTCTCCGAGGCGACCCCTCCAACCATCGGTATCCCCAGGGGGAGAACCCATCGGCCCTCAAAGGGACTGGGGAGGGTGCGGCAACCCACGGACCCCGGGTTGTCCTGGTAACATGGCCGGGCACCGTCAAGGCCCTATCGTGCCCGGCCAATCCAGGACGGCGCATCGGGCGGATTCCTGATTCCACCCGGCAGCGCGCCCGGGCTCGCCGACTCGCCCGTCGT
This sequence comes from uncultured Opitutaceae bacterium, assembly GCA_903885525.1. Taxonomy (GTDB): domain Bacteria; phylum Verrucomicrobiota; class Verrucomicrobiia; order Opitutales; family Opitutaceae; genus Didemnitutus. The sequence goes on along the minus strand of CAISJA010000123.1, from coordinate 687 downwards.
GGCGCGCGGCAAGGCAGGCCGCGTCCACCGCGGCAGGTAAGGGCCGGGGAGAACCCCCGGCCCCGTGGCGCACCAACTCTTGACGACTACTTCCGCCAGGAAGCCCGCAACGCCGCGAGATCCCCCTGGAAATCCTCGTACCGAACCCGGAACGCCGGCCCCAAGCTCAGCCAGAAACGGCCATTACAGCGCAGCTCCCGCAGCGAGTCCCCAATCACGGAAAGGAACGCTACCACCAGATGCCGCTCAATCTCGGACGACACCTCGGTCGAAGTATGTTCGTCCATCACTCACCTGCTCAGCAGATCTCGGACATCCAGGTCCGTCAACGTCGCGTTGTAGTAGCCCTTGTCCAACACCACCTCGATCTGATGCCTCAGCTTCCACACCTCTAGAGCCTCCTTCCCTGACTGCGGATACTCCTCCGAGACATACGCCTGACCCATCAGCTCGAGAACCATCCTCAACAACTCTCTCAAAGCACCCTTCTATCCCGACTCCCGTCAACTCGATCGCTTCTCGAACTCTCCGGCCGCAGAACGAGCACAGCACAACCTTCAATTCCTCAACGCCCGGGAATCGGCAACGGCCTCGAGGACTCAGAAGGAGGAACCAGTACCCGCCCACGCGCGGCCAGACCAGCTTACCGCACCCGCGGCACTTCATCGGCCCAACCTCGATCGCTTC
>CAISJA010000122.1 GCA_903885525.1 uncultured Opitutaceae bacterium | reverse complement strand
TCCGGCGGGTGAAGGTTGATGCCGAGGCCGGCCTGGCCCACGTCCAGGCCGGCGCCACCACCGCCTCCGTCCAGCAGGCGGCTGAAAAGCTGGGCTGGTTCTACCCGCCCGACCCCTCTTCGAAGGCCTATTGCACGATCGGCGGCAACATCGCCTGCAATGCCGGCGGCATGCACGGCGGCAAGTATGGCGTGACCCGCGACTACGTCATCGCCCTCCGCGGCTACCTCCCCACGGGCGAGCCGGTGGAGTGGGGCACCGCCACCAAGAAATTTTCCGCCGGTTTCAACCTCCGCGACCTCTGGATCGGCAGCGAGGGCATGCTCGGCATCGTCACCGGCGCCGTCCTGAAGCTCATCCCCCAGCCGGCCGCCCGCTGGACGCTGCTCACGGCTTTCCCGGATGAGTCTACGGCGCTGGCCGCCGCCCGTGCGCTCTTCCGCGCCCGCGTGCAACCGGCCATCTGCGAGTTCCTCGACCGCGAGAGCGTCCTCTGCGCCGAACGGGCGATGCACACCTCCATCTTCCCCGGCCAGGCTGGCCGCCCCGTCATCCTGCTCGAACTGGCCGGCAGCGTGAGCGAGGTCGAGGACCTGAAGCTCGAGGTCCTCACCTGGGCGCGGACGCAGGCGCTGGCGCACCGCGCGGCGCGCACGCGCGACGAGGCGGAGCAGCTCTGGGCCGTGCGCCGCAAATGCTCCGGTGCCATGTTCGAGCTCGGCGACGCCAAGCTGAACGAGGACATCGTCATCCCGATGCGGAACTACGGGCGCTTCGCCCGATTCCTTGCCGGCCTGAAACGCTCGTCCCGGCTGCCCATCCCCACCTTCGGCCACCTCGCCGACGGCAATCTGCATGTGAACATCATGTACCACCGCGACGATCCGGCGGAGACAAAACGCGCCGAGGCCGCCGTGCAGAGGTTGATGGAGCGGGTGGTGGCCCTCGGCGGCGCCATCTCCGGCGAACACGGCATCGGCCTGGCCAAGACCCCCTTCCTCCGCCTGCAGCATTCGCCCGCGCAGATTCGCGCGATGCAGGCGGTGAAACAGGCGCTCGACCCGAAGGGCATCTGCAATCCGGGAAAAATGTTCCACGTCGTCCGGCTCTGGAAATATCCGAAGGTCCGGGTGTCCTTCCCCTGGGACCACAAGTAGCCGGGGAACGATTTGGCGGCGGCCGTCACTCCGGCCCCGTGACGCGGCGGACTGGTCCGGTTCGGGATGCAATTTCTGGTGTTCATTTGGCCCCGTCTGTGGCTGAGTTTCTCCCGGGCCTTCCCATGCATCTCCGCCCCTACCAGCCATCCGACGAGTTTGCCGTGGTCGCTCTCTGGCATGAGTGTGGGCTGGTGCGCCCGCAGAACGATCCGCACCAGGACATCGCCCGCAAGCTGCGCGTCAACCCCGAGTGGTTTCTCGTGGCCGACCTCCACGGCAGGATCGTCGGCACCGTCATGGCCGGCTATGAGGGCCACCGCGGCTGGATCAACTACCTCGCGGTCAACCCCGCCCTGCAGCGGGGCGGACTCGGCCGGAGATTGCTGGAGGAGGCCGAGCGGTTGCTCCGTGCGGCCGGCTGTCCCAAGATCAACCTGCAGGTCCGCTCCGACAACGGGGCTGTCGTGGCCTTTTACCGCCGGCTCGGTTTCCGCGAGGATAAGGTGCTGAGCTTCGGCAAGCGTCTGGTGCAGGACTGAACCGCGAACTGCTTTGGCCGGGAGCGGACCGGCGAAACGTCGGGAGCACGGGGCCAGCCGACGGGCTACTCTGGCTGGGGGCTGGTCACGGCAGTGGGGCGGTTTCGCCGGCGGCGGAGGGCGGCGGCGGCGAGGGCGGCGAGGCCGCCGAGCGCCGCGCAGGTGGCGGGCTCGGGCACGGCGGTGGCGTTGTAGAGAAAGACCTGGTTGTTGCTGTAGTTGACGCCGAAGAG
>CAISJA010000121.1 GCA_903885525.1 uncultured Opitutaceae bacterium | reverse complement strand
GCTGTCGCCGGCCGTTCTGGCCGCGTCGAACATGATGCGTTTATAGTGGTTGTAGACCGCAACCGAGAGAACCTTTTTGGCGTGATCCTGACCGATGACGAAGTCGTCGAGCGCCCGCTTGATCTCGGAGGGTTTGACGAGCCGGAAGGACGGTTTGGCGTCGATCACCGGCTGCTTCACTTCGCGGTCGATGATGGTTTTGCAGACATTGACGCAGGCGTCGCAAATATAGACACCGGGGCCCGCAATGATCTTGCGGACCTCAGCCTGCGATTTGCCGCAGAACGAGCAGAGCGTCATGCGAGAAGATTTGGCCATAAGTAATGGTATATCGGCCGGTCCGGGCCGTTAGTCGAGGGATTTTTCCCTATTGCAAGCGGTTGGGGCGGAGGACCAGTTCAGGCGGCGCTCTTGCTCAACTGCTCGGCATCGCGGGTGGAACTCACCACATGGTCGACGATTCCGTAGGCCTTGGCCTCTTCCGCACTCATGTAATAGTCGCGATCGGAATCCTTTTCCACCTCTTCGGCGGTCTTGCCGGTGTGTTTGGCGATGGTCTGGTTCAGGGTCTTGCGCCAGCGCAGGATCTCCTTGGCGGCGATGGCGATGTCGGAGGCCTGGCCACCGGCACCGCCGCTCGGCTGATGGATCATCACCCGGCTGTTGGGCAGGGCGAACCGCTTGCCCTTGGTGCCGGCTGCGAGCAGCACGGTGCTCATGCTGGCCGCCATGCCGATGCAGTAAGTCACCACATCGCACTGGAGGAAATTGATCGTGTCATAGATCGCCATGCCGCCCGTGACCACCCCCCCGGGGGAGTTGATGTAAAGATGGATGTCCTTCTTCGGATCCTCCATCTGGAGGTACAGCATCTGGGCGATGACGAGATTCGCCACCACATCGTCGATCGGGGTGCCGATGAAGACAATCCGGTCCTTCAAGAGGCGGCTGAAGATGTCCATCGACCGCTCGCCGCGGCCGGTGTTTTCGAGGACAATGGGGACGTAGTTCATGATGGGGGCAGAGTTGCCGCTTTCACGGTAGCCTGGGTGACGAGGAAATCAAGGGCCTTGTCGAAAAGGATCTGCTGCTGGATGGCGCGGACCTGCTCGCGGTCCTTGCCGAGCTCCTTGGCGAACTTTTCGGCCCGCTGGCCGGAGCGCATCGCTTCCTGCATCAGCCAGCTGTTGAGGTCCTGTTCCTCCACCTTGATCTTTTCGGCCTCGGCGATCCGGGCGAGGATGAGCTGCAGCCGGACGCGGGAGGAGGCGGCCCGGGTGGCGCTTTCGTAAAGCTCCTTCTTGTTCTTTTCGAGTTCCTCCTGCGGCACGCCGCGGCGCATGTTCTCCTCGATGAACTGGCGCAGCACGCTGTCGCGCTCACCGGCCACGAGGCTCTCGGGGGCGGGAAAGCTGACCGCGGCCAGCAGCGCGTCGGAAATCTGCCGGCGCTGCTCGGCGCGGTTCTCATACTGTTTGCGCAGGGTGAGGTTTTGCTTCACCTGCGCCTGCAAGCCCGCGAGGCTGTCGGTCTCGTTCGCCTTGAAAAAGGCCTCGTCGAGGGGAGGCAGGGCGCGCTCGCGCACTTCCTGCACATCGATCGCGTAGGCGACGGTCCTGCCCGCCAGGCCCGGGGCGGCGCTGAACCCGGCCGGATAGGTGAGCGTGACGGTCTTCTTGTCGCCTTGTTGCAGGCCGGCAAGCTGCGAGGCCATGCCAGGGAGCAGCCCTTCGTGGGCACCTTCGACTTCCTCCCAAGTCTGGGGTGCCTTGGCGTAAATGGTCTTGTCGCCCACGAAGGCATCGAGCGGCTGGCCGTCGAGCGTGCCTTCGTAACTGAACTTCACATAATCCCCCTTCCGGGCGGGACGATCGGCGGCCTTGAAATCGGCCCGGTCGGAGCGCAGTCCCTGAATGACGGCGTCGATCTCCTCTGCGGTCGGTTCGCCCCCTTTCACCTCGGTGACGAGGCCCTTGTACTCGGGCAGCGTGAAGGCCGGGCGGATGTCCACGGTGAGTTTGATCGCGGCGGACAGGCCCGGCTCGACGGCACCTTCCTCAACGTCGACGAGGGCAAGCACCTCCAGCTTCGATTCGGCGAGGCCGTCGCGGTAGGCCTGGCTGATGACGCGGCTCTTGAATTCCTCCCGGATCTCCTTGCCGAAACGTTTCACCACCAGCTGGGCCGGGGCGCGGCCGGGGCGAAACCCGGGCAGGCTGGCCTGCTTGGAATATTCGCCCAGGATTCCCTGATAGGCGGTGTTGACCTCACCCTGGTCGAGGGTGACGGTCAGGGTTTTGCGGGTTTCGTTGAGATCGGCGATGTGGACGTTCACGGCGATAAAATCAGAGGGGTTGGGCGAGAGAAAAGAGGTTGAGGTAAGTCACCCCGCCCGGAACGGTCAAGGCCTTGTTTCAACCTTCCGGGCGGAATCCCGCTTGGCCTTGGCCTGGTCCGGCCCCAGATTGTCCGGCTCATGGCTTCCCTGGCCCAGCTCCTTGTCAATCACGGCGGCATCCTCGTGCTCGACGCGGCGTCCACGCGGGTGCAGACGGGCCTGCTTCGGGCGGGGAAGCCCGCGCACTGGCAAGCAGGAGGGGCCGAAGCCGGCCAGCAGCTCTTCACCGGGGTCGAAGCTTGTCTGCGCGGGGCCGGGCTGAAGCTCGCCGACGTGCCGGCCTTTGTTTTCTGCGAAGGACCGGGTTCGATGCTTGGCATCCGCACGGTCGCGATGGCGGTGCGCACCTGGCTGGCGGTGCAAATGCGGCCGGTTTATCGCTACCAGAGTCTGACCCTGCTGGCGCACGGGCTCCGCCAGCAAGGAGTCCCCGCCCCTTTTGCCGTCATCGCCGACGCCCGCCGCGAGTCCTGGCACGCCGTCACTGTGGAGGCCACCGGCGCAGTGCAGCCCCTGCGCCGCGCCGCCACGGCGGAACTGGCCGGCGGCACCATTCCCCTGCACCACCCGGCAGCGTTCCGCTCCTGGGCCCCCACCCCGCGGCCCGCCCAAGACTGCAGCTACGATGTCGCTGATCTGCTGGCCCGGCTGCCCGAGCACGAGCTTTTCACCGCCACCGGCTCCCCCGATGCTTTTCAACATGAGGCACCGGAATACAAAAAGTGGTCCGCGGAAGTCCACCAAGCGCCTGCGTCGCCGTGAGCGCTCGGGGGGCTGACGGTCGGCGCCGGCCCGGGCACCCCGCACGGCCCCGCTGTCGTGCTACGCGACCCCCGCCACCACCCCCGCCGTTTTGCCGTTTTGCCGAAACTGTTTCAGCTGCCCGCGCGGCAGCGGAGCGGAGTCCTGCCCGGCGGTGCCGCGTGGGGAAGCGGTTTCCCACTCCAATCTTGCCCCCTCAAGCCGGCCGCTTCCCGCCCTGCATGTGCCGGTGGACAAAAAACCAATAGATGGTGCCGAGCACGGCCAGCAGGCCGATCACCCAGACGGTGATGGAACGCAATTCGCCGCGCATCAGGGCCTCGTCCTGGCCGGCCTTGACCCCAAGCCAGCAGAGGACACTGCACCACAGGCCGGAGCCCACGAGCGTCCAGAGTGAAAATTTCCAGTAGTCCATCCGCACGATGCCGGCGGGAATGCCGATGAGGTGACGTACCACCGGCAGGAGGCGGGACGAGAAGATACCGTAATTGCCGTAGGCGGCGGACCATCGCTCGGCCTGTTCGACCTTCGCCGGAGAGATAATCAGATGCCGGAGGAAGCGGCCGAGCAGGGGCCAGTTGGCCTGCCGGTCGACCCAGCGGGTCATGGCGGCGCTTGCCCTCAGCACCAGAGGCCGGCCGGCCCAGCGGGAGGCCCAATACATGGCGGTGGCCCCCAGCCAGGAGCCGAGGGCGCCGGCGAGGACGACGCCGGTGAGGCTCAGGTGGCCTTTGGTCGCCGCGAGATGCGCGGCCGGCGGAATGATGAGTTCGCTCGGCAGCGGGAGAAAGGTGCTCTCCACGAACATCAGCAGCGCGATCAGTCCGTAGCCGCCGGCTTCGAGGGACCGGCTGTACCACTCGATCAGTTCCTTCAGCAGTGCGTGCATAAAAATGAAAAGGCGGGCCTGCCGCCCGCCGGGGGTGGGAAGATGCCGGAGGAAGCCGGCACCATGGCGGCGCCACGCTCCTCCGGGCGGAATCAAACGTCGGGCTTGGTCTTGCGCAGGCCCTGGACGCGGTCGCCATCCTTCCACTGACCGCGCTTCTTGAGAATCTCGACTCGTTCGAAGCGTTTCAGGACGTTACGCTTGCTCACGACGCCGCCGCCGGAAGCCTTGAGGCTGGGATGTTGGGACATAAAAGGGAATTCGGTTAAGGTTGTTTCGACTCGTTAAAGGGGCCGGGTGTAGAGTTGGCCATTGCCCATGACAAGTATTTTTCGCCGACGCTTTCGGCGCTGACCTCGATCCACTGCGGCGTAGCGTAGGGGTGATGGGTGTGCACCCAGGCATTGAGGGCGGGGGCGTTGGAAGGGAGGCACTTGAACCAGATGCGATATTCCTCTGATTTTGTCAGCCGGTGTAGAACGCCGGCTATACGTCGAGGTCGGCGCCAACTAGAACCCGTGTCCGCTTTGGCTGGGTTTTAAGTCGGAGTCGGTCTGCGTGAGCGGTAACGCTTGGGGCTTTCGCGCAGACCCCCATGATTACCCCAGCTC
>CAISJA010000120.1 GCA_903885525.1 uncultured Opitutaceae bacterium | reverse complement strand
CGGAGTGCCACGGCTGGCGGAATTGATCTTGGCTGAGTTGTCGCCGGCAGTGGCAGATCGCACGGTGCGCGGAGCTTGTGGCAGTGAAGGGAACCGGGTGAAATGAAAATTCGGATACATGCTCTGCACAGCCAGTATCTCGACGCGGCGGTTGAATTACATCTGCAGGCTTTCCCAAATTTCTTCCTCTCGCGCTTAGGCCGGGGTTTTGTCCTCGAATTATACCGGGCCTATGTAGCTCGTCCCAAAGCGGTTGGCTTAGTGGCGGTGGATGAAGCTGGCGACGTGCATGGAGTCCTGTTGGGGACGAGCGAGCCGGAGGGGTTTTACCGCCGCCTGCTCTTCTGCCGGGGATGGGCCTTTGCACTGGCCAGCGTACCGGTGCTCCTCCGCCACCCGGTCATCGTCGGCCGGCTGCTGCGGGCAGTGCGCTATCGGGGGCGGGAGAAGCAGCAGCCGCTGGGGGCACTACTAAGTTCAATTGCTGTTGACCCCAGCGATCAGAGGCTCGGCATCGGTCGGATGCTGGTGCAGGACTGGCTGCAACGAATACGGGCAGCCGGCTGCTCACGGGCCTATCTGACGACAGATGCGGGGGGCAATGAGGCGGTGAACCTATTCTACCAGCGTCTGGGCTGGACGCTCGACAAAACCTATGCCACGCCGGAAGGGCGCCGCATGAATCGGTATGTTTTTATCTGGTAGCGGGTCATTCCCCACTTTGTCATATAGGTTTCAAGTCACGGGCCCCGTGCCCGTACTGGCCCGCACTGAACTTCCCCTCTGCTCATGAATATTCCATTCTTCCGTCCCAACATCACCGAGGATGAAATTACCGAGGTGGTCGATTGCCTGCGTTCCGGGTGGCTGACGACTGGGCCCCGGACAAAGCGGTTCGAGACCGAGTTCGCCGCTTATGTGGGGGCAAAGTATGCGGTGGCACTGAACAGCGCGACCGCGGCCCTGCACTTGGCCTTGGAGGCGATCGGTTTGGGCCGCGGCGATGCGGTGCTTGTCCCCACAATGACCTTTGCCGCCACAGCGGAGGTGGTGCGGTACTTCGATGCCAAGCCCATCCTGGTCGATTGCCGGGAGGACGACTTCAACCTCGATATCGCGGACGCCCGGCGGCAGGCCGAAAAGGCCCGCGCCCAGGGCTTGCGGCTGCGCGCCATTCTTCCGGTGCACTATGGCGGCCAGGCGGTCGATATGGCGGGTGTGCTGGCCTTGGCGCGGGAATACGGGCTGAAAGTGATCGAGGATGCAGCGCATTGCTGCCCTGCCGCATACCGCTCCGGCCCCGATGCACCTTGGGTGAAGGTCGGCGCTGAGTCCGACATCTGTTGCTATTCATTTTACGCCAACAAGTGCATCACCACCGGTGAAGGAGGCATGGCGTGCACCAATGACCCGGTGCTGGCCGCCCGCATGCGCGTGATGTCCCTCCACGGGATTTCAAGTGATGCCTGGAAGCGCTTCACCGCCGCTGGCAACTGGTACTACGAGATAGTCGCCCCCGGCTTCAAATACAACCTGACCGACATCGCGTCGTCGATCGGTCTGCACCAACTGCGGCGGGCGGATGGATTCCGCCGGCAGCGGGCGGATGTAGCGGCGCTTTATCAGACACTGCTGCAGGACAATTCCGCCCTTATCCTGCCGCAGGCTCATCCCGACCGGCTCCACTCCTGGCACCTCTACGAGATTCGTCTGCGGTTGGACCGGCTATCCCTCGACCGGGCCGCGCTCATTGAGCAAATCAAGGCTGCGGGCGTCGGCGTCAGTGTGCACTGGATCCCGCTTCACCTGCACCCCTACTACCGGGAGACCTACGGTTTCCAACCGGAGGATTATCCGGTGGCAGCCAAGCTCTCCCGTGAGATCATCAGTCTGCCGATATTCCCAGGGATGCTCGAGGAAGAAATCCGGCAAGTGGCCGCAACCCTCGGTGGGATTCTTGACACCCATCGCCGATGGTAAAACGAATTTTTGACCTGATGGCGGCAGCATCGGGACTCTTGGTCCTTTCCCCGGTGTTCCTGGTGATTGCCGGTGCCATCGTCCTGGGTGATGGCGGGGCCGTGTTTTACCGGCAGATCCGAGTGGGACGCAGGGGAAGCCGGTTCCGGATCTGGAAATTCCGCACCATGCGCCGCGATGCGGACCGCATGGGACCGGGCATTACAGTGGCAGGTGATGCCCGGGTCACACGGGTGGGGCGGTTGCTGCGCCGGTACAAACTGGACGAATTGCCACAACTGATCAACGTGGTGACCGGCGATATGTCATTGGTTGGCCCTCGCCCGGAAATTCCGCACTACGTCGCACTCTACACCCCGGCGCAGCGCCGGGTGCTGGAGGTCCGGCCGGGGATTACCGACCCCGCGAGCCTGCGCTATAGGAATGAAGAGCAATTGCTGGCCCAGGCGCTGGATCCAGAACGCCACTATCGGGAATATTGCCTGCCCACCAAGTTGACCCTGAATTTGGAATATCTCCGGACAGCCGGTCTGTTTTCCGATCTCAAGGTGATCTTTCTAACGCTCAGGGCCCTTCTCGGGTTCCAGCCGCTGACGGACGATGAAAATTCCGCCCGATGAACGCTATTTTTCCCTCTTCGCGACCGCGACTCACACCATCGTTTCCAGCTCCGGTCCAGAAGTCCCGGGGCGCACTGGTCTGGGGCGGCGGAGTGCTGCTGCTGGCCGTGCTTGTGATCTTGCTGCGTCCGGAAGCAGCCGAGCCGCACCCCAAGGCGGCGCTTGCTACGGTGCTGCCCCGGGCGGCCAAAGGCTGGGCTATCACGGATGAGCCGCTTGCCTCCACAGAGGGGAATGCGGATATCGTCCGCAAGAAACTGGATTACGATGATTATGTCTACCGCCGTTACCAGAATGGTCTGCACTTCTTCGACGTCTATGTTGGCTATTGGGTGCCGGCCAAAATACCAACCAGTATGGTAGCCGCGCACGTACCAGATGTTTGCTGGGTCAGTGAAGGGTGGAAGATAGCGGCGGAAACATCAGGAGTACGTGTACTCCTTTCTCGGGGTTTGAGCCGGCGGGGGGAATGGAGGATGTTCACGGCGCCGCTCGGGCAGGTGCGCTATGTCTGGTACTGGCATGTCGGAGGGCGGGGGTTGGACGGCGATTTTGGGCGGCACAGCAGCGGTTGGAACTACGTCAAGGTGCGGCTGGGCAATATGTGGACGGATTTCCGGACGGGAGCCCAGGAACAATATTTTATCCGGGTGACTTCGGATCAGCCCTTGGAGGATTGGCAGAAGGATGGGCTGTTTCATTCGGTGATGGATGCGCTTGGCACGCTCGCCCTCGTGGAAGAGCCTGGGCGGCGTTGAATTTCGCGCCTAGCTGTCCGTCCTCCGGATAGATGGGCCTGTTTTGGTCCTTCAATTTAGTCGTGGCAAGGGGTAGGAAAGTCCCTTGCGCGCTGAGGAACAGAGCGTTCATACTCATAAACACATGGAATCGATCCTCAAGACACTGCAGAAGACGCGACTGGGAATATTGCTCTGTGGATACAGTGCGATTCTCTCGGCCTGCTTCTTTCTCGCGTACGATTTGCGCTTCGATTTCGCGATTCCCCCAGAGGTACAAGCAGACCGCTGGTACTTTCTGGTTCAGGTTTTGCTGGGGAAGCTTATACTGCTCGCTACCTTCCGACAGTATGGCACATTATTTACGTATTTCAGCATTCCAGATCTGATACGGATCGTCTGCGCCATGGGTTTGGTCGGCCTGACTGAACTGGTGGTCTGGTTGTATACCAAAGCACAACTTGCTCCTCCTCGTGGGGTGATCCTCACAGATTTTATTCTTTCGGTAGGCGCTCTCTGCGCCATGCGTTTGACACTGCGGGTTTACCGGGAGCGCTTTGCGCAGAAGGAAACTCCGGGTGATGGCAAGGTTCGCCGTGTGGCTATTCTGGGGGGCGGCGATGCCGGTGCCCAGTTTGTCCGCGAAATCCAGAGTAAGCGTAGCTTGGGTCTGCGGCCGATCATGTTTTTGGATGACGATCAGGAGAAACACGGACATCAGATCCATGGTGTGCCGGTGATGGGATATCCCAAGGACATCGTTTGGCTACGTAATGAGTATCCTGTGGATTCCTGCGTTTTGGCCATGCCTTCCGCTACCGGGAGGCGGCTACAGGATATCTATCGCTCGCTCTCGGCCGAGAAGCTCCCGGTCGAAATCATCCCCTCCCTGGCCGAGCTGGCCAGCGGGCGGATCCACATTTCCCGGATCCGCCCCGTGCAGCTGGAGGATCTGCTGGGCCGGGAGGCGGTCGATCTGCGAAATCCCGCCGTGGCCGCCCTGGTGCAAAACAAGGTGGTGCTGGTGACCGGTGCGGGTGGCAGCATCGGCAGCGAACTCTGCCGGCAGCTGGCCGGCTATAACCCGCAGCGTCTGCTGCTGGTGGAGCAAAGCGAGGGCAGCCTCTTCACCATCGAGGCCGAACTGAACAGCCTGGGCTACCAGGGGGTGATCACCCCGCTGGTCGCGGACATCCTCGATCTGCCCCGCCTGCGCCGCATCCTGCAGGATTATGCCCCGCATATCATCTTCCACGCCGCCGCGCACAAGCATGTGTATATGATGGAGCGCCAGCCGGCGGAGGCGGTGAAGAACAACACGACCGGGACCCGCCAACTGGCGGAATTGGCCCAGGCCGCCGGCATCGGGACCTTCGTCTTCATCTCCACCGACAAGGCCATCAACCCGACCAGCGCCATGGGGGCCTCAAAACGGCTGGCCGAAATCCATCTGCAGGCCGTGCAGCGGCGCCCGGGCAACCGCACCCGTTTTATCGCCGTCCGCTTCGGCAACGTCCTGGGCTCGTCCGGCAGCGTCATCCCGATTTTCAAGCAACAGATCGCGGCGGGGGGGCCGGTGACGGTGACGCATCCGGAAGTGACGCGGTATTTCATGACGATTCCCGAGGCAGTCGGCCTGGTCTTGCAGACTTCCGTCATGGGCCTAGGAGGAGAAATTTTCATCCTGGATATGGGGAATCCCGTCAAAATCATCGACCTCGCCCGCCAGCTCATCGAGCTGTCCGGATTGAAGCCGGATGAGGATATCGAGATCAAGATCATCGGGCTCCGGCCCGGCGAGAAATTGTACGAGGAGCTGCAGCACACCAGCGAGAATCTCCGCCCCACCAGCCACCCGCGGGTCACGGTGCTGGCCACGGGCGTCACCGCCGACCTGACCGGCTGGGCTGCGCGCTGCCTGGCCGAGCTGGAGCAGCCGGCCAGCGAGCTGGATAACAATTCCCTGAAAAGGGCCATCAAGCAGCTGGTGCCGGAATACACCCCGCACCTGGACTGAGGAGCACTTTTGCCCGCTTCCGGGATGCTTCCCGGCGTACCCGGCGCGTGGTTGCCGGCGGTTCGGGAGAAAAAAGGTTCGGTGGGTGGCCGTCTGTGGGAGGAGGCCGCCGGCCATAGGTATGCACACCTCGGCCAGGCAAGTGGTTTTTGCTTTGCCCGCCGGTCTGGACCGCCGCAGCCTCTCCTCATGATCATTGCCTGGACCACTACGGCAACCCGGTCCGATGCCGAGCGTTTGGCGGAGGGGGCGGTGGAAAAGCGCCTCGCCGCCTGCGCCCAGATCGATGGCCCGGTCCTCTCGCATTATCATTGGGAAGGCCGGCTTGTCCAGCGCCGATTAGGTTTCGAGGT
>CAISJA010000119.1 GCA_903885525.1 uncultured Opitutaceae bacterium | reverse complement strand
GGACGGCTCACCGGTCCGAACACGGACCTCTACCAGGGGATCGTGAAGCTGTTTCCGGGCCTGCAGCTGCAGGCCTCCGGCGGCGTCTCCTCGCTCGACGACCTGCGCCGGCTGCGCGACACCGGCGTGGCGGGGGCCATCATCGGCCGGGCCTTGTACGAACACAAATTCACCCTCACCGAGGCGATCGCATGTTAGAACTCCCCAAGCTCCAAAACCCGAATCTCAAATTCGTCGGCGCCCGGCTGCTCCAGCCGATCAGTCAGATATTTTTTGGCCCGTTGGCCTTTGCTCTTTCCCCATGCTAGCCCGCCGGATCATTCCCTGCCTTGACGTGCGCGACGGCCGCGTGGTCAAGGGCGTGCAGTTCCGCAACCATGTCGACATGGGTGACATCATTGACCTCGCCCAGCGCTACCGCGACGAGGGGGCCGACGAGCTGGTGTTCTACGATATCACCGCCAGCAGCGACGGCCGCACCGTCTCGACCGATTGGGTGACCCGGGTCGCCCGCGTGCTCGACATCCCCTTCTGCGTCGCCGGCGGCATCCGCTCGCTCGACGAGGCCCGCCGCCTGCTGCACAGCGGCGCCGACAAGGTCTCGCTCAATTCCCCCGCGCTGGAAAATCCCGCCCTGATCGGGGAGTTGGCCGGGGAATTCGGCTCCCAGTGCGTCGTCATCGGCATCGACAGCCGCGAGGAGAGCGGCGACTATTTCGTGAAGCAATACACCGGCGATCCGGACAGGACCCGCGCCACGCGCTGGCGCACTCTCGACTGGGCGGCGGAGGCGCAGCGGCTCGGCGCCGGGGAGATCGTGCTCAATTGCATGAACCAGGACGGCGTGCGCCGCGGCTACGACCTCGCCCAGCTGCGCCGCCTGCGCCCGCTGCTCACCATCCCGCTCGTCGCCTCCGGCGGAGCCGGTGAGCCGGTGCACTTCCGCGATGTCTTCCGCGACGGCGGCGTCGATGCCGCCCTGGCCGCCTCCGTCTTCCACAGCGGTGCCATCCCGATTCCCGCCCTCAAGGCGTATCTCCACCACGAGGGCATCACCGTGCGCACCTGATTCTTAACCACAGATTAACACCGATGTACACATATGTCTGGCTGTCCGACCCTCCGGAAATGTCTCTTCCCTATTTGTGTCGATCTGTGTTCAGCTGTGGTTCCAACCTGCCTTGGCCTTGATTGAGGCGGAGCGGATCCTAGTTCACCTGTGCTCTCACTACTTTCATGAATCCCTTGATCCTCAACTGGCAGAAAACCGACGGCCTCGTGCCCGCCATCGTCCAGGACGCCGACACCGCGCAGGTCCTCATGCTTGGCTACATGAACGCCGACGCCCTTGGCCAGACCCTCGCCACCCGGCGCGTGACCTTCTTCAGCCGCAGCAAAAACCGCCTGTGGGTGAAGGGCGAGACGTCCGGCCACCACCTTGACCTCGTCGATCTCGCCGCCGATTGCGACCAGGACGCCCTGCTCGTGCGCGCCCGGCCCAACGGACCGACCTGCCACCGCGGCACCTGCAGCTGTTTCAGTGAGGGTGGCGCCACCGGCGCCGGTTTCCTCGCCGAACTGGATCGCGTGGTGCAGGGACGTCTGGCCGGCGGCGACGAGCAAAGCTACACTGTCCGCCTCGTGCGCGAAGGCGTGCCCCGCGTGGCGCAAAAAGTCGGGGAGGAGGGTGTTGAGACCGCCCTCGCCGCCGTCACGGCCAGCAACGCCGACTTCGCCGGCGAGGCTGCCGACCTGCTGTATCACCTGATCGTGCTGCTGCGCGCCAAGGGCCTCGCCCTGACCGACGCCACCGCCGTCCTGGAAAAACGCCACGCCAAGAAACAGTGACCGCTCGCCCCGCGGTCTGACGCCAGCCGGCAGGAGCTGGTGCCACAGGCCGGTTCATAACCAGCCTCCCCCGCGCAAGCGCGGAAGACCGCGCCAAACCGGGGCCCGGGAATTAGGAAAAGCGGTGGAGCACATCGCAGACAAGGTTGCCGTCAGTCCGAGAACAAGTCTGCGCACTCCAGGATCAGGAGCACTCCGGCTTTCTGGATTTGCGCGGCGGCGATCTCAAACAGCCCAAAAGGGGCCTCGCTTGACGGTTCCCAGGCTTGGCGGGTGATCGGTTTGGCCAAATCCACGAAGCCTTCCTCCAAGGCATGGAGGCGAATTGTCCAGCGCCGATTAGGTTTCGAGGT
>CAISJA010000118.1 GCA_903885525.1 uncultured Opitutaceae bacterium | reverse complement strand
GACCTCGAAACCTAATCGGCGCTGGACACATGCCCGAGGTGGCTGCCGCACACGGCGCAATGCACCTCGGTCCGGACCAGGCCCCAGCTTGAATCGCGCACCTCGGCCACGAAGAGTTTTTCCAGCGGTTGCCAGTAGCTCGGCCAGCCCGTGCCGGAGTCGAATTTCTGCCGGGAATCGAAGAGCGGGGTGTCGCAGCCGGCGCAGCAATAGACCCCGTCCGCATGGTTGTCCCAATAGGCGTTGCGGAAGGGCGGCTCGGTGCCCTGCTCCCGGGCGACCCGGTACTGCTCCGGCGTGAGGAGGGCGCGCCACTCCGCCTCAGTGCGTTGCACGCGGGCCTGGCTCAGGTCGATGACGGCCTTTGAGGGCAGCCCGCAGGCGGACTTCGCCTCGCCGGGCGTGCAGGTGGGATCAGAGGACGGAGTGCGCGCGGCTTTCATGGTTTCGGCAGTAAGAGTAAGGTTAGACGCCAAGGCGGCGACAAGGAAGAGCAGCAGAGGGGACCGCTTTGTCATGGGACGATGGGTTGGCTGGCAAGGCAGACGATGGGAATGGACTGAAGGACCGACCCTGAGAGTCCGCGGTAACCTTCGGTATTCCCGAGCGGCGCGAAAATCAGGCATCTGCCTCCGGCGGCAGCATCCCCCTAGGCAACCTTGCCAAGACCACATTGCCCATCTGAATGCCCTCCCCAGCGCATCCCCTCTGCCATCCGTCAGATTTTTTATGCCATTGGTCAATCGGGTATCCAGTTGGCAGTAGGGGCCGGTTCGAATCGCCCGCGGTTGCTGTGCGCTCTGGGCCGAGGGACCTGCCGCCATCCCGCCGGCTTGGCTGGATCATTCCCCACCTCCCACTGAGCAATCTATTGCGTAACCGACTGCGCGCTCCCATGAACGCCAATTTTAAGTCCCTCTTCTGTTCGCGTCACCAAATTCCAGCAGACCAGTTTGCCGCTGCAGTACTGCCGCGCGTCCTCAGCGGACCGGCCGTTTTTTTCTTCCGCCTGCTGCTCTGGCTCAATCCGCACCACTTTGCCCGGGATTTGGAATTCATCGAACTGATCGGACTCCTGCGCCGTCGCCGGGAGTACAGCCACTATGCCGAGGAATTCATGCAGGACTCCCGCAACCAGGGCCTGCTGCGCGGAGGATGCAGGCTTCGGCTTTCGCCGGACAAGCTGAAGGCTCTCCTTTTTGCAGAAATCAAGCATGCCCGCAGGCAGGCCGCCGCCGGGGGGCAGGACCAAGGCGGCGAGCCCACCGATCGTTCGGCCAACCCGTGGGGCGCCAGAGAAACATCCCTGTCGCAACTCCAGGCCGGAACCAAGCCCACCCGGTCGCAGGGAATTTCCGACGTAACGGCTCAGGCGTCCGTCGATTCCTGACCCAGCCCGGGCGGGAATCGGCCGGCGCTCTCACCGGAGGGAGCTACTCCACACGCACGCGCACCGGGCCGTCGTGGAATTCGTTGACCAGGGCCTGCCCGGACTCCAGCCCGGCGGCCCGCGTGACCGGCCGGCCCTGGGCATCGCGGACGAGGGCATAACCGCGCTTGAGCACCGTGGTAGG
>CAISJA010000117.1 GCA_903885525.1 uncultured Opitutaceae bacterium | reverse complement strand
GACCTCGAAACCTAATCGGCGCTGGACAGATCGCGGCATCGTCGAACGACCGTCCCCCAGCCGGAAGGCCGGAGCGGGAGGGTCGGATTTCTCCGCAGAGCTTGACCGCTCCACGGCAGCGTCCGCAACGCGGAGAGACAAACCGGCAGGGCGGAGCGGACGTAGGGAGCCGGCGGAAACCGGCAGGCAATTCCCTTACGCGACACGGCCGATCGCCAAGGCACTCTTCAGTTGCTGACGGGCCCGATACAGGCGGTTTTCCACCGCCTTTGGCGAACAGCCCAGGGTGGCGGCGATCTCGGCCATGGACTGGCCTTCATATTCAAACAGGACCAGGGCCGTGCGTTGATCCAAGGGGAGCGCGGCCACCGCAAGTTGCACGGTGGCAATCTGCTCATGGCGGACGGCTGTGGCGGAAGCTTGGGCTCCCCACGGGGATTCGTCGGGCGCATCGCCCCCGGCTTCCGTCCAGGCATTCCAAGAAAGCGCAGGGTGCCTCCGCCACCAGCGCAGGCGGTTCCTGGCCTGATTGGCGGCGATGGTAAAGCACCAGGTCGAAAACCTGGCCCCCGCACGGTAACTGGAGCGCTTCGTGAACACGCGCACAAACACTTCCTGGGCCAAATCCTCCGATTCGGCGGTGTTGCCCACGATCCGAAAAAGAAAGCGTTTCACCGGAAGTTCCCAGCGTTGCATCAAGGCCGCCAAAGCCGGCTCATGCCCCGCTTGGAGGCGAAGCATCAGCTCTTCATCGCTTGGGCTGTCACCCGGATCGGCAGCCATGCTCAGGGAGTGCTGCCGAAGCGAAGGTCAGGCGCCGCTTGATGGTCAAAACGGGTGATTTGGGGCATCACCAGCGCAAGGTAGCGTTGGCCGTCCTGCCGGGACATGATCGCGGCCACCTCGCGGACATGGTGCGCCAGGGCTGTCTCGCAGGCGGTGCGCAGGTCCTGGAACTGCTTGTCCGCGGCCTGCCTCTCCGCCGGGGAGGCGCCCCGGGCGAGCAGGGCCTGCTTCATCCGGCCTGCCTCCTGAATCCTCCGGCAATGTTCGTCGCACGTGGCGGAGTAGTTTTCGTGCAATCGGCGGATGGTGGCCAATTGTTGTTCGTCGAGGTGGAAATCCACCCGCAACCACTCCATGGCATCACCCTTCCTGGCGGCGGCATGCAGGGCCGGGTCGCCGCTCAGCCGGTAGCAACAGGCACCCACAGCGAGGGCGGCGGCAGCCAGGAGTCCGAGGGTGGGAAGCAGGTATTTCATGGATCAGGGCTTCAGGTCTGCCTGCACCCGGGGATCGAGATCCACCAAGTAGGAGACCACCAGTGTTGCGCGGTCTGACCGAATCCGGGCCTGGGCCGTGGCATGACCGGTGTACGCCGCCGCGCCAAAGGTCAGGACGGTCGCCGCCATCCACGCCGTGGCATGGCTCCGCAGATACACAGGCCAGGATTCCTGGGCGCGCTCACTGATGCGCCGCCAGACGTCAGCACGGAAACCGGGACCGGCCGGAGGTTCGACCTTCCAACGATGGAGGGTGTCAGACAGTGGATCAGGGGGAGCAGGCATGGCGGTTGTGCACGGTATTACACCAAAGAGCCCCCAATCCCTCAACCCGGGATTTTCTCCAAAATGAGGGACGCTTGTCAGGTCTCAGCCCTCGGCAGCCGCTGGCCACGCGAAAATTGCTGAGTGATTTTCCCGCACGGGGTGTACGACTGCCAGCCAACGCACCCTTCGTGCGAAAACTTAGCAGAAATCGCCCCCTCATGCATATCTCCGAGCTGACGCCGACCGTCCTCCTTCCCGCAGGCCACTCTGGGTGCGCCGGGGCGGTGCAATCAGAGGCCAGGGCGTCTGGCCGAACGCCCGGCGGCCGCCGGCCAGACCACTGCGACCAAGCACGCCAAGCCGGCTCGGGTTGAATTGCTATCTACAGGTTGCGGATGCACCGAAATGAAGAAACAGTGCTGCCACCCGCACCGCGGCCCGGGTGGCGGCCCGGCTGACTTCCTGCGCCAGCTGACTGATTGACTGGCCCGAGCCCACCCTTCACTCCTACCATGAAAACACTGCTCATCGCCCTCGCTCTCCTCACCGGTGTTACCTGCACTGCCGCGGCTGAACCCGGCCCTTCCCCGTCGCCGCTGCCGTCGCAGAATTCCTCCCGCGCCTCCTGGCTCGCCAAAGCCAAGGCCGAGTATCCGCTCAAGACCTGTGTGGTCTCCGGAGACGAACTCGGCGGGGAAATGGGAGAGGCCGTGGACTACGTCTATCGGCAAGAGGGCAAACCCGACCGGCTCGTGCGTTTCTGCTGCCGCAGGTGCGTCAAGAAATTCGAGAAGGACCCCGCCCCTTCCCTGCAGAAGATTGACGAGGCCGCCGCCAGGACGAACAAGGGCTGAGCGAAACATGACAACGCGCCTGCTCTTTTCCTCCGTGACCTTGGTGGCCGCCCTGCTCATGTCGGGGTGTGTGGGCGCGCTGCCATCAGAGCAGGCCGCCCGGGAGCAGGTGGCGCGGATCGGCCGGCAACTGCCCTCGCTCGGCGCGAAGTCGGCAGCCTTGCCGCGAGGGCAGGCCGATTCCTCCTTTGCCGAATATGCCCGCTATGCGGTGCTCAATCATCCCGCCGTGGCGGCCGGCTACCAAGATTGGCAGGCCGCCGTGGAGTCCATTGTCCCGAGCCGGGCCTTGCCTGACCCGAAGTTCACCTTTGAGGCCGATGTCGCCGATACACTGATGACTGTCATGCCCGGGCTGATGTTCGATTTCATGACCCCGGGCAAGCGTACGGCCATGGCGCAGGAGGCCACGGCGACCAGCCAGATTGCCTACCGTGCCTATGTTTCCGCCGTGCTCAGTGTCGCCTCCGAGGTCCGCAAGAGCTGGATCGAGCTGGCCTATGTCGAGGAGGCCATCCGGCTGCGGGAAGCCTCGCTGGCGGCCCTGACCCAGGCCGCCACCGTGGCTGAAGCCGAGTATTCCACCGGGAAGGGCATGGCCACCCTGGAAAATCCGATCAGAATCGCGAACGCGGCGGCCCGCCTGCGTTCCGAGCTGGCAACGCTCCAGGACCGCCTGATCGCCGGCCGGGCCACCTTCAAGGCAACCTTGGGTTTGCTGCCCACCGAGGGAGATCCCGTCTGGCCGCATCCCGTGCTGGTGGTGACCAAGCTGCCTTCCGAAGAGGAATTGTGGCATCGAATCCTCTCCGCCAATCCTGAGCTGGCCCGGATGAGAGCGATGGTGGACATGGCTATGGCCAATGTTGCGGTGGCCCGGACCGCCGGCACCCCTGACTTCTCGCTTGGGGCCATGGCAGACCTCCAAGCCAGCCCGCTCATGGTCCGCCCCACCGCCCAGATTTCGCTCCCGGTCTGGCGCGGCAAGATTGCCTCGATCCTCGCCTCGGCGGAGGCCCGCCGCGATGCCGCGGTCGCCCGCGTCATGGCCGAGCAGCTCACGATGGCGGCCCAATTGGCCCAGATGCTTTACATGGTGCGCGAGTCCGACCGCATGATCGCCTACCTCGACGACACGGCTCTGCCGGGCAACGAGCGGGTCGTGGCAACGGTGGAGGCTGGCTACCAATCCGGCATGACCGGTCTGGCGATGATCCCGGAGACCAAGCTCATGTCACTGGGGATGCTGCTCGAACGGGCCGCCGCCCTGAGGGACCGGGAGACGGCGGTGAACGGACTCCTGCTCATGGTCTCTGATGTCGGGCTAGCCGATTCGCCCCTGCTGACGGAAAGCGGCTCCGTGAATCCTTGACTTTTATACCACCATGAAATGTTTCTTCGTTTTCCTCCGCCTGCTGCCGGGCCTTTTCGCCGTTGGCTCCACTCTGTCGCTCACCCTGGCCGGGGGAGTGCCCTGCAGCCACGCGGCTGAGCAGCTCTACACCTGCGGGATGCATCCGCAGATCATCAAGAAAGAGCCGGGCAACTGCCCCATCTGCGGCATGACCCTCACGCCGATCCGTTCCCCCAACGATGGCAAGGCGGCCCTTCCGGGCGGGCGGAAGCTCAAGTTCTACCAGTCCTCCATGAATCCTGGCGAAATGAGCGAGAAACCGGGCAAGGACTCCATGGGCATGGACCTCATCCCGGTTTTTGAGGAGGAGGGAGACTCCGGGCGGGCGATCCCGATCGATGCCGTCACGGTCCAGCGCATGAATCTCAAGACCGCAGTCGTCACGCGCGGACCTGTCATCCGGGAATTCCGCACGGTCGGCACCGTGGCCTACAACGAGAGCGGCCTCAGGGACATCACGACCAAATACGAGGGATGGATTGAGAAGATGTTAGTCAATGCCAACTGGTCTGCGGTGAAGGCCGGCGACCCGCTGTTCGAAATCTACTCTCCCGACCTTTACAATGCGGAATTGAATTTTCTGGTCGCCGTGAAGGCCGAGGGAGAGGCCGGGGGCCCGGTCACCCGGGCGGCCTTGGCGCGTCTCCGGCTCCTGGACCTGCCGGCCGAGGCCATTGCGGAACTGGCCCGCACGAAGGAGGCCAGGCGCACCACTGTCTTTCCGGCCCCAGCGGACGGCATGGTCATCGAAAAAATGGGCGTGGTCGGCCAGATGATGAAGCCGGGCGAGCGGATCTACCGCCTCGCCGACCTGTCCTCGGTCTGGATTTTGGCACAGGTCTTCGAGCAAGACCTGGCCTTTGTTCATCCCGGGCAGGAAGCTACGGTGCGGGTCACCTACGGCCCGGAGCGGACGCTGGCCGGCACGGTGGAAACCCTCCTGCCTCAAGTCGAGGAACAGACCCGTTCCGCCACCGCTCGCCTTGTCCTGCCGAATCCCGAAGGCAGCCTGCGTCCGGGAATGTTTGTGGACGTGCGTTTTGCCGCCCAATTGGCCGATGCCGCGGTGTTGGTGCCGGATCTGGCCGTGCTGCGCAGCGGCGAGCACAACACCGTGTTTCTGGCCCGGGACAACGGCACCTTCGAGCCACGGGAAATAAAGCTGGGCAACCGGAGCCAAGGAAATTTCTACGAGGTCCTGAGCGGGTTGGCGGGCGGCGAGAAGGTGGTCACTTCCGGCCAGTTCATGCTCGATTCCGAGAGCCAGCTGCGGGACGCGATCCAGAAAATGCTGAAGTCCGCAGACGCCCCGGCTTCGGCCGAGGTGGAAGCGAAGCCGGCGGCGCGGCCGGCCGGAGCCGAGCCGCCCTTGGTGGGAATGGAGGAAGGTACCGCGCTGCCGGATTCCGCCAAGGGCCTGCTCCTGACCCTGGCCACCGACACCATCGAGGCGGCGGAGGCCCTGGGGGCGGATGATCTGGCGGGGTACCAGCGGGCCCTGCCGAAGATGCGCCAGGGGCTCAGTAACTTTCTGGCGGGTTACGCGCATGCCGCCCACGGTCCGCTCGGGAAATTCAGCGATTTGCTGCCTGACCGCACCGAGTTGAAGGCTGCCCGGCGCGACTTCGCCTACTTCAGCACGGCGGTGACCGACCTCGCGCGGGAGAACCACCTCCACCACCGGGCGGGATGGCACATCTTTCAATGCCCGATGGCCCCGGGCATCGGGACCGGGCGTTGGCTCGCGCGATCGGATAAACTGAAAAATCCCTTCTATGGCTCCGCCATGCCGGATTGCGGCGACGAACTCGATGGACCCTCCACCTCCGCTAAGGCTGCCCGCTGATCGCCCGCCATGCTCACCCGACTCATAGATTTTTCCCTCAAAAACCGCTTTCTGGTCATCGCGGCGACCGCGGCACTGCTGCTGGGTGGGTATTATGCCTTGGAGCATATCCCGCTGGATGCGATCCCTGACCTCTCTGATACCCAGGTCATCATCTACACGGAATGGCCGGGCCAGGCTCCCCAGATTGTGCAGGACCAACTCACCTATCCGTTGACGACCAAGATGCTTTCCGTTCCTTCCGCCAAGGTGGTCCGGGGGTATTCCTTCTACGGCTTCTCTTTCGTCTACGTCATTTTTGAAGACGGCACCGACCCGTACTGGGCCCGCAGCCGGGTGCTGGAGTATCTCAGCGGTCTCACCGCCAGCCTGCCGGCGGGGGTCTCGCCGCGACTGGGCCCCGACGCGACCGGCGTCGGCTGGGCGTTCATGTATTCGCTCAACTCGAAGACCCACGATCTGGCCGAGCTGCGTTCCATGCAGGATTGGTTCCTCCGCTATCAACTGGCCAGTGTGGACGGCGTGGCCGAAGTCGCCTCCGTCGGCGGCCAGGTGAAGCAGTATCAGATCACCGTCGATCCCCACCGGCTCCACGCCTACAACCTCTCCCTCCGCGAGGTCGCGATGGCTGTGCAGAAGAGCAACAGCGAGGTCGGCGGGCGATCCATTGAAATGGGGGAAAAGGAATTCATCCTGCGCGTGCGCGGCTACGTGCAGGACGTGGACGATTTGAAAAAAGTTGCCGTCGGCCGGGGTCCAGGAGGGACGCCGCTCCGTCTGGGCGACGTGGCCAATGTCCAGATCGGCCCGGACATGCGGCGCGGCATTGCCGAACTGAACGGCGAGGGGGAAACCGTGGGCGGCATTGTGGTTGTCCGCTACGGCGTGGATACCCGCCAGGTCATCGAAGGCGTCAAGGCGCGCCTGTCGCAGGCCATGAAAAGCCTGCCCCCGGGGGTGGAATGCACGGTGGTTTACGACCGCACCGCGCTCATCGACCGGGCGGTGGAGACACTCAGGGCCAAGCTCATCGAGGAGAGCATCGTGGTGGCCTTGGTCTGCTTGCTTTTCCTGATGCATTTCCGGAGCGCCCTCGTGGCCATCGTCATCCTGCCCATCGCGGTGCTGGCTGCCTTCGTCATCATGTACCAGCAGGGCCTCAGCTCGAACATCATGTCCCTGGGTGGCATCGCCATCGCCATCGGTGCCATGGTGGACGCCGTCATCATCATGATCGAGAATGCCCATCAGCACATGGAGCACGACGGCGGCCAGAAGCCGCATTGGGAAATCATCCGCGATGCCTCCATCGAGGTCGGGCCGACCCTGTTTTATTCGCTCCTCGTCATCACCGTCTCCTTTCTGCCGGTGTTCACGCTCCAGGCCCAGGAAGGACGCATGTTCAAGCCCCTTGCGTTCACCAAAACCTACTCCATGGCGACGGCGGCGTTTCTTTCCGTGACGCTGGCTCCGGTCCTGATGGGGTTCTTCATCCGGGGAAAAATACCCGCAGAAGAGAAGAACCCCCTCAACCGGCTCCTCATCTGGCTGTATCATCCTCTGCTGGACCTCGTGATCCGGTTCCGCTGGTGGGTGATCACCGGGGCAGTCTTCATTATCGGCTGGGTCTTTTTCCCCTGGAATGCGCTGGTCGTCCAGCGCCTGCCGGAGGGCGGCGTCAAGGCGGTCGCCACCAAAATCGGCCGCGCCTTCCCCTACCAAAACCTTGGCTCGGAGTTCATGCCGCCCTTGGACGAGGGCGACCTGCTCTACATGCCGACCACCTTCCCCGGGATCTCGCCGACGAAGGCCCGGGAAATCCTGCAGCAGACCGACCGGATGATCCGGACCTTCGGGGAGGTGCGTCATGTCTTCGGCAAGATGGGCCGGGCGGAAACCGCCACGGACCCGGCCCCCATGGACATGATCGAAACAACCATCATGTTGAAGCCGGAGAAGGAATGGCCGCCCGTGGACATCACCAATGCCGAGGGGAAAGTGATTGCCCACCGGCGCCGCACGCCAAGTGAATTGGTCGCCGCCTTGAACGCAGCCGTCCAAATCCCCGGGCTGACCAACGCATGGACCATGCCGATCAAGACCCGCATCGACATGCTGGCCACCGGCATCAAGACTCCCGTGGGTATCAAGGTGGCTGGGTCCAATCTGGCCGAATTGGAACGCATCGCCGGCCAGATCGAGGCGATCGTCCGCCGGGTCCCTGGCACGGGCAGCGTGTTTGCGGAGCGCGTCATGGGCGGCAACTATGTCGAATTCGACCTCGATCGGGATGCCATCGCCCGCTACGGGCTCACCGTGGGTGAAGTGCAGGAGGTCCTGCAAGTTGCCTTGGGCGGAATGCCCCTGACGACGACGGTTGAAGGCTTGGAACGGTATGGCGTCATTCTCCGCTACGACCGGGATTACCGTGAAAACCTGGAAGCCCTTCGGGACATTGCCATTCCTGTCCGTCTTGGCGCCGCCGGCTCCGCGATGGGCGGCGGGACCAGCTCGACCCTGGCGCAAATCCCACTCGGCCAGTTGGCCAAGGTGCGGGTCGTGGCCGCCCCGATGGGAGTGAAAAGCGAAGGGGCGGTGCCCAATGCCTGGATTTACGTCGACGTCCAGGGGACCGACCTCGGCACCTACGTCCGTGCGGCCCAACAGGCAGTGGCTGACTCGATGACGCGGGGTGAACTCAGGGTGCCGGCCGGATACAGCATCTTTTGGAGCGGCCAGTTTGAATACATGGAGCGGGCGCAACACCGCCTCCTGCTCGTGATACCCCTGACGCTGCTGATCATCATTTTCATCATCTACCTGAACACAAAATCGTGGATTAAGACGGCCATTGTCCTTCTCGCCGTGCCCTTTTCCCTGGTTGGTGCCTTCTGGATGCTCTACCTCTTCGGCTATAATCTTAGTGTGGCCGTCTGGGTGGGTATCATCGCCTTGGCCGGCTTGGATGCTGAAACCGGGGTCGTGATGTTGCTCTACCTAGACCTAGCCTACGAAAAATGGCAGCGGTCAGGCAAACTGAGCAGCCTGACGGACCTGCGTGATGCCATCTATCAAGGTGCGGTGAAGCGCGTGCGACCGAAGGCGATGACGGCGGCCGTCATCATCGCTGGCTTGATGCCCATTCTCTGGAGTCATGGCGCTGGAGCGGATGTGATGAAGCGCATTGCCACACCCATGGTTGGCGGCGTGGTCACCTCGACCATGATGGAACTCCTCGTCTATCCGGCTGTTTTTTACCTGTGGCATTCGCGGGCGATTATCACCCCGGCTCTTCGGCCAAAAATTGTCGTCTGAGCGCACAGGCTATCAGCGCCGGATTGCTGCGTGGCGTCAGCCGGTAGAGTGCCGGGCTTCTGCCACCTGCTGCGGTGAAAGGGCTGTTGGATCAGTTCCCCCGTTTTATCCAACGATTCCTGCAAGGGTTTTGCACCATGTTTGTCTCTTATCTGTGCACCATTCCTGCTTTGCTCGCTCTCACCGATTGACATCAAAAAACAGATCAACTGTATCCACCGCGCCTGCGTTCTCAATCGAGGGCGCTCGTAATAGTTTCACCATGCCCCACCTGACCGTTTCATTTCCTGCCTCGCGCCTGCTACGTGTCTTGCTGCTGCTGCCGGTGCTGGCTCTGACGGCCGGGCGGAGTGTGGCGGCGTCTTCGTCGGTCAGACCGGTGCCTGAGCTGGCTGCGGTCCTGTCCGCTCCG
>CAISJA010000116.1 GCA_903885525.1 uncultured Opitutaceae bacterium | reverse complement strand
GCGCCTTCGGGCCGCGTGTAGCGGAGCCCCGTCCGGTCGAGATAGCCGAGGAAAATATCGCGACGCTCGGCGTACTCCCGGGCGAGGCCGGCGTAATAGTCCGCCGGCATTTGCAGGCCGGCGACGATGGCATGCTGCAACGGAGCCGCCGCGCCGACGGTGAGGAAGTCGTGCACCTTGCGGCCCTGCGCCACCACGCCCGGGGCCGCGAAGACATAGCCCAGCCGCCAGCCCGTGATCGCAAAAGTCTTCGAGAGCGAGCTGCACATGATCGTGCGCTCCGCCATGCCCGGGAGCGCGGACAGGTAGGTGTGCCGGTGCGGGGGGAACACGATGTGCTCGTACACTTCGTCGGTGATGACGAAGACGTCGAACTCCCGGGCGAGGGCGGCAATCTGCTCCAGCTCGGCCGCGGTGAAGACCTTGCCCGTCGGATTCGAGGGATTGCAGAGGATGAAGGCCTTGATGCCGCTGGCAAACACCGCCCGCAGCTCCGCCGGATCAAAGGTGTACTCCGGCGGGCGCAGGGTGGCGAAGAGCGGCTGCACCCCGCTGAGGATCGCATCGGCACGGTAGTTTTCGTAATAGGGCGAAAAGAGCCCGATCTTGTCTCCCACGTCGGTGACGGTCATCACCGCCACCATCATCGCCTCGGTGGCCCCGCAGGTGACGATGAGGTGCTGTTCCGGATCGCAGGGCTGGCCGGTGAAACTGGCCAGCTTGGCCGCCAGCGCCTGCCGCAGCGGCGGCGCGCCCCAGGTGATGGCATACTGGTGGTGGTCGCCGTCCATCTCCGCCCGGGCGGCTTCCAGGATGGCGCGCGGCGGATTGAAATCCGGGAAACCCTGCGCCAGGTTGATGGCGCCATGCTGCTGCGCGACCCGCGTCATCTCGCGGATGAGCGACTCGGTAAAAATGGCGGTGCGGCGGGAGGTCGGGGGCATGCGAAACCGGGCGAGCCTGCGCGTTTTTCCGGCCGCGGCAAGCCGCGCCTCAGCCAGAATCCGTCCTACGGGATCACCAGTTCCTGGCCGACATGCAGGTCGCCTTCGCTGCGCATGACCTTGCGGTTGGCGTTGAAGATGTCGCGCCATTTCGCCCGGTGGCCGTAGTACTGCTGGGCGAGCTTGGAGAGGGTGTCACCCGCCTTGATCACATGCTTCCGCGCCCCGTACGCCGGCCTGCTCTCGGGAGCCGCCGCCCCCGCCTTGGGCGGACTCGGCTGGGCGGGCGCAGCGGCGGGCTTGGCCGCGGGCACCGCCGGCTTGGCTGGCCCGGTGGCGGTATGGGGAGGGCGGGTGCGCACGACCGGCATTGTCTCGAGGTTGAAATTGACCGTCCCTTCGCCCGGCGCGGCGGCGGCCGGTGCGGGCACCGGCAACCCCGGGGCAGGATCCGCCGGGTCGGCGGCGGGCTCGCGTCCCGCCCGCAGGTCGGCCACCTGCTGCTTCAGCATTTCGTTTTCCATTCTCAATTTGTCGAGGGCGGCGATCAGATCGACCCGCTGCACATTGTTTTCGAGCGGCTGGGCCGGCAGCGTGCGGGCAAAGTCGCGGAGGGCCGCATCGATGCGCTGCTTCACCAGCGGGGCCTGCGGGCTGTTCGGACGCAGGGCGATGTACTTCTTGAAATGGTAGATCGCCGCCAACGGGTCGTTGATGTGGGTATAATAGAGCAGCCCGACCTCCAGATGGGACTCGGGCGCGTCGTCACCGCGCTGCTCGATCACCTTGAGGAAGGCGGAAAGCGCCTCCTGCTTGCGGCCGGATTTGAGGAGCGCCTGCCCGGCGCGATAGCCGGGCTCGTCCACCTCGGTGGCGTACGACAGCCGGCCACCGTCTCCGCAGCCGGCCAGCAGCAGCCCGGCCGCCCCGCAGAGCAGGAGCAGACCGCGGCGGAACTGACCGGGAAGGTGGAACATGGCCGAAAGTGGTTGAACGGACGGAAGCGACCCTTAGGTTTGCCCCGGCGTTCCCCCAATACAAGTTTTTGATGCCGCTCTCCGACCACTCCGTCCTCACCCGGGCCCGTCGCTGCCTTGCGATTGAACAAGAGGCCATCCGGGCCACCTCCACCCTGCTCGCCCGCGATTTCATCCGGGTCGTCCGGGTCGCCGAAAGCACGGTCGCCGGCGGCCACAAGCTCATCTTCAGCGGCGTGGGCAAATCGGCGCACATCGCCGAGAAGCTCACCGGCACCTTCAACAGCACGGGCGTCCCGTCCTGCTTCCTCGATCCCACCCAGGCCCTGCACGGCGATCTGGGCATCTGCGCCGAAGGCGACCTTGCCATCCTCCTGAGCAACAGCGGAGCCAGCGCCGAAATGCTGAAACTGCTGCCCCTGTTCGGCAAATTCGGGCTCAACACCGTCGCGCTCACCGGCTCCCCCGCCAGCGAGCTGGCCCGCGGCGCCGATTTTCCGCTCATCTACTCCGCGCCGCGCGAAGCCTGCCCGCTCTCCCTCGCGCCCACCGCCAGCACCACCGCCGCCCTCGCCCTGGGCGACGCGCTGGCCATGGTGCTGCTGGAAAGCCGCGGCCTGACCCGCGAGGACTTTGCCCGCTACCACCCGGCCGGCACGCTCGGCATGACCCTGCTGCTGCGCGTCAAGGACATCATGCGCACGGGTAGCGGCTGCCCCGTGCTCCCGGAGGCGAAGACCACGGTGCAGGAAGCCATCTTCGCCATGACCGGGGCCAAGTCCGGCGCCGTGGCGCTCGTCGGTGCCCGCGGCCGGCTGACCGGAATTTTCACCGACGGCGATTTCCGCCGGACCGCCCTGAACAGCAGCGCCGGATTCCTGCAAAGGCCGGTGCGCGATTGCATGACCCGCGGAGGCAAGACCGTCCCGGTCGGCGTGCTCGCCGTGGAGGCCTTGAAACTTTTTCAGCAGCACAAGATTTCCGATCTCTTCGCCCTCGATGCGCAGGGCCGCCCGGTCGGCTACATCGATGTGCAGGACCTGCCCAAACTGAAAATCCTCTAAATTCCCCCGCCCGCCGGAACGGACCGGCCCGGCTAAAGTGGGGCGACAGCCCAAGTGATAGGAGGGACCGGCCCTGTCCAGCGCCGATTAGGTTTCGAGGTC
>CAISJA010000115.1 GCA_903885525.1 uncultured Opitutaceae bacterium | reverse complement strand
GTTCAATCTGACGCGCGAAGGGCAGCGGATCTACGACGCGGCGAAGGAGATTTTGCATGTCTACGAGAAATTGATGAGCGAGCTGCAGGAGATGAAAAAGGTCATCAGCGGCACGATCCGCATCTCCACCATCTATTCGATCGGTCTCCACGAGCTGCCGCCCTACATCAAGAAGTTCCTGCACGACTATCCCTCCGTCAACGTGCGCATCGAGTACCGCCGCTCGAACCTGGTGTACGAGGACATCCTGCACAATTCGGTGGATTTCGGCCTCGTCGCCTTCCCGCAAAAGCTCCGCCAGATCGAGACCGTGCCGTTCCGCAACGACCGGCTGGTGCTCATCACCCACCCGAATCATCCGCTGGCCAAGACGACGGAGGTCGATCTCAAAACGCTTTCCGGCCACAAGTTCATCGGCTTCGATCCGGACATCCCCACCCGCAAGGCGGTCGACCAGATTTTTCGCGACAACAAGCTCGAGATCACGCCGGTCATGGAGTTCGACAACATCGAGACCGTGAAGCGCGCCGTGGAAATCGACCACGGCATCGCCATCGTCCCGCAGGCCACCGTGGTGCAGGAGGTGAAGCAGGGCACGCTCGTCGCCATCCAATTCAAGGGCAAGGAATTCACCCGTCCGCTGGCGATCCTGCACCGGAAGGGCCGGGT
This sequence comes from uncultured Opitutaceae bacterium, assembly GCA_903885525.1. GTDB lineage: Bacteria > Verrucomicrobiota > Verrucomicrobiia > Opitutales > Opitutaceae > Didemnitutus. The sequence continues at coordinate 9,676 of CAISJA010000115.1, read as the reverse complement.
GCTGACGCCCGCGATGAAGAAATTCATCGAGACCCTCAACAACGAGGCCAACCAGGCCGCCCAAGAAGTCTGAGCCCGGTGCCCCCCGCCGGTTGGGGAATAAACGGCGGGGCTGGCGGCTCTGACCGGTCCGCTGCCATGACCCGAATACTTCCCTCCCCCTTTTTCCTCATGGCCCTAGCCTTCCTGTGCGGCGGCTTGGGCTACCGGGCCTCCGCTGAGGCCGGCGTGGCCCCGCTGCCCGTGCTCGGCCAGGTGCCCGCTTGGACCATGCAGGATCTCGACGGCCATCCCGTCACCGCCGCCTCGCTCCGGGGCAAGGTGGTGGTGGTGGACTTTTGGGCCACCTGGTGCGGCCCCTGCCGCGAGGAAATCCCCGGTTACATCGCCCTGCAAAAGAGATACGGCCAGGCCGGCCTCGTGATCGTCGGCGCTTCCGTCGATCAGAAAGGAGCCGCCTTCGTGAAGGAATTCGCGCGGAAACACGGCATGGATTACACGCTCGTCATGGCGGACGAGCAGGCGATCACGGCCTTGGGAGGCTTTGAGGCGATCCCCACCACCTTCCTCTTCGATCGTGCCGGCAACTTGCGGCACAAGAAGACGGGCACCATGGCTGCCGAAGCTTACGAGGCCCTGGTCAAGTCGGTGCTCGGCGCGGGTGCGCAACCTGGAAAGGAATGACGGGGGATCGCCCCAAGCGGGGTTGATCCGTCTTCGCCGGCGCGGGCACCCTGGTGGGCCCCCGGACGGGCGCGGCACGGCGTCACCCGCCCGCTGTGCTCTCCCCTCACCTGCGGGCAACTGGCCGGGGTTTTGGCCCCGCTCGCCCCTATTGAATCCGCTTTACCGCGACGTCAAAACCCGGGTCAACCGCGGGGATGAAAAGGCGGTAGCCGAAACGGGTGCGGCGGAGGATCACCGTGGGATTCGGGATGGGGGAGCCGAGATAATAGTTTTCGGGGATGCGCTGCTGCCAGACCTGGCCGTTGTCGAGACGGAAGACGGTGTGACCCTGCAGGCCGCGGAACGGCTCGGTCAGCTGCGCCTCCACCTCGGTCACTTCGCCGAGGTCCTTGTTGTCCTTGAGCGGAAGCTGTTCGGCGCCGAAATCCTTGATCCGCGCCCACAGCCCTTTCTTCTCGGCGGCCGGGGCGGGCGGGGGCGACTCCGGGCGAACGGGCGCGGACGCCGGAGCCGGTGGCGGCTGTGCCGGCACCGCGGTCGCGGCCGGCGGTGCGACCGCGGCCGGGGCGGCGGCGGTCGCAGGGGAGGACGCCGGGCGGGGAGCCAGCCCGCGCGACTGGAGTGTCCGCAGCAGGGCGGCGCGCTCGTCGCGGGTCAATTTATCCAGCCCGGCCGCTTGGTATTCCGCCGCCCCGAGCAAACCCTGGAGGGTGGTTTCCGCCGCCAGGGCCAGGGACCAGCCGAAAGCCAGCCACAGCGCGGCGAGGCGGCGCAGGGACGGGGACTTGCGGCGGGAGAGGGAAGGGATCGCGGGTGCGAGCAAGTGGAGATCCGCTGCCATGGGTGACCGCCGGTGACTCTGCGCCTGGGGAGGGGCCTGTCGATGTTTTTGCGGCGGGCGCCGGCCTGGGCTCACGCGGCCGGAGCCGGGCGGCGGGAGAGGGTGGCGGGCCGGGCGGCGAGGCGGCGGGTCTTCAGCCGCGCTTCTGCGCCAGCAACGCCTCGAGTTTGACAATGTCGGCGGAGAACAGGCGGATGCCCTCGGCGGTTTTTTCAGTGGCCATGGCGTCCTCGTTCAGGGCGAAGCGGAAATGTTTTTCGTCGAAGCTGACGGGCTGGAGCACGGCCGTGGCGGCGGCGGCGGGATCGAGCTTGCGCACCACCGGGCCGGTGCCCGCCTGCAGCTCCGCGAGGAGCGCGGGGGCGATGGTGAGCAGGTCGCAGCCGGCGAGTTCCAGGATCTCCCCCTTGTTGCGGAAGGAGGCGCCCATCACCTCGGTCGCGTGGCCGAATTTCTTGTAGTAGGTGTAGATTTCGGTGACGGACCGCACGCCCGGGTCCTCGGCCGGCGCATACTCCTGGCCGGTGCTCTTCCGGTGCCAGTCGAGGATGCGGCCGACGAAGGGGGAGATGAGCTGCACGCGCGCCGCAGCGCAGGCGACGGCCTGGGCAAACGAAAAAAGGAGCGTGAGGTTGCAGCGGATGCCTTCCTGCTGGAGCAGTGCGGCGGCCTGGATGCCTTCCCAGGTGGAGGCGATCTTGATCAGGATGCGTTCGCGGGGGATGCCGGCCTGCTGGTAGAGGCCGATGATTTCGCGGGCCTTGGCCACGGTGGCATCGCGGTCGAAGGAGAGCCGGGCATCCACTTCGGTGGAGACACGGCCGGGGACGATCCGCAGGATTTCCAGCCCGAAGAGCACCAGCAGCCGGTCGATCACCTGGGCGGTGGAGGCCGTCCGGCCGGCGTCGGCGAGGGCGCGGTCGATCAGCCAGGCATAGTCAGGCATGGCCGCCGCCTTGAGGATGAGGCTGGGGTTCGTCGTCGCATCGCGCGGGGCGAACTGCTTCATGGTGGCGAAGTCGCCGGTATCGGCGACGACGACGGTGAATTGCTTGAGTTGTTCGAGCTGGTTGGTGGCGGTCATCGGGGGAGGGGGGTGGATGGGACGGCGGCGAGCGGATGGGCGCGCAGATAATTGCGCATCCACTCCAGGCCGCCGGCCTCGTCGTGGAAGGCGCCGTCGAGCTGGGATTCGAACGCGGCGTCGAGCGCGGTCCTGAAGGGGGGACCGGGAGTGAAACCGAGCGCAATGAGGTGGCGGCCGAGGACGATGGGCGCGGGGGCGGCCTTGGCCACGGCCAGGCGTTCGGCCATCTCGCGCAGCTGCTCGATGCGGCGGATGCTGTCGAGGGCGACCAGCGGCGGCCGGCCGTGGTGATCCGCGAGCATGACGGCGATCAGTTGCTCCAGGGTGGCGGGCTCGATCTTGCGGGCCAGGCGGCGGACGGTGGTGTCGCGGAAATTGGTCTGGCCGTGATGGTGGTGGGCGAGGTGGTGCATCACCAGCGGGCGGACGTACTCCACCAGATCGTGCGGGGTGCCGAGGCGGAGCAAAAACGTCTCGGTCAGCGGACCGCCGGCGGCTTCATGCCCCGGGCTGATCCAGCGGAGCGCGCCGCGCCGGTCGGCCTGATGCGTGGTGGTGGCCTTGCCGAAATCATGGGCGAGCACGGCGAGGGAAAGGATGCGGCGGGTGCGGGCGTCGCCGGTGCGCCAGGCCGGCAGGGTGACGAGGGCGTTCAGGCAGTGGGCGGTGTGGACGAGGGCGTCGCCCTCCGGGTGCCACTCCGGTTCCTGGGGCAGGCCGTCGAGGGCCGCGATTTCGGGGAAGTGGGCGAGCCAGCCGGTTTCCTTGAGGATGGCGAGGCCGCGGGACGGTTTGACGGATTGGACCGCCCATTTGTCCCACTCCCCCCAGACCCGTTCGACGGGCAGCTCGGCGTAGGCGGACCGGATGGAGCGGCAGAGCGCGGCGGTCTCGGGGGCGAGGGTGAGCTCAAAGCGGGCGGCCAGCTGGAAGGCGCGCAGGACCCGCAGCGGATCCTCGGCAAAGGCCGGGCCGGTGTGGCGCAGCAGGCGGGCGCGCAGATCGCGCTGGCCGCCGTGGGGATCGATCAGCCGGTCCGCCAGCGGATCATAGGCGATGGCGTTGATCGTGAAGTCGCGCCGGGCGGCGGCGGCGGCTTCGGAAAGTCCGGGCTCCGGGGCGATGGCAAACCCGCGGTGGCCGGCTCCGGTCTTGGATTCGCGCCGGGGCAGGGAGAAGTCGTATTCCACCCCGGCGATCCGCACCTTCAGCACGCCGAAGCTGCGCCCGACCAGATCGGTGACACCGAAAGGGGTGAGGGCCCGGCCCATGGCGGCGTAATCGAGGCCGAACACCTCCACGTCAAAATCCTTCGGCTCCAGCCCCAGCAGCCAGTCGCGCACGCAGCCGCCCACGAGCTGCGGGCGCCCGCCGGCAGTGCGGAGGGCCTGCAGGGCGGCCAGGAGGGAAGGGGGCAACTTCATGCGGTCAGCTTCCCGGCGGCTTTCGGCCGGGGGTGGCGGCCTGCCGGCCACGGTGAGGCAGATCGGGAAAAGCGGGCGACATGAGATGGGGAATAGGACTCAGGCGGCCGAGGATTGCCAAGCCTGGATGGTGACCAGAGCCCAGCCGGCGAGAAAGGCCAGTCCGCCCACAGGGGTGACCGGACCGAGCCAGCGGGGCCCGCCGAGCGCGAGCCAGTAGAGCGACCCGCAGAAGAGCAGTACGCCGGCGACCCAGGAGCCGGCAATGAGGGAGAGGCAACGGCACCGCCCGGGCGCGGGCGAAAGGCCGGCCCGGGCGGAGGGAGGCAGGCCGCCCAGAGCGAGGAGGGCGACCGCATGGAGGAGTTGGTAAAGCACCGCGGTGCGCCATGTCTCCAGATGCCCGGAGGCGGCAAGCAGCTCCTGGAGTGCATGGGCCCCGAAGGCACCCAGGCCCACGCCGGTGAGGCCGAGCAGGCCGGCGGCGAGGGTGATCCAGCGGGTGGTGGCGTTCATGCGCAATGAGTGTGTGGACATTCGGCCCGAAAACAAACACATCAATGCGGCCGAGCATGTGGTCTCTTCGCAACATAGTTTCCGACGCCAAAATCCCGAACGCCGGCGGGCGAACCCGGTGCGCCCCGGCCGGCAAGGCGAAGGGACTGGTCCTGGGCGTTTCGCTCGCCGCCCTCGGATCGGGACTTTTGCCCGTCATCGGGCGGGCGCAGGATGACGGAGCGAAGACTGTGACCGAAGCCGGTTGGGTTTCGCGGCGGGCGGCCCGCGGGGTGGAATGGACCGGTCCGGCACTGGCCGGGGCGGTGGAGTTGAGGAGCGGGGCCTGTCACGCGCGCTTTGACGCCGCCCACCCCTGGCACAGTGGCGACCCCACGCTGGCGGGCCTGGGTGCCGGTTATGAGCGGAGCGCCCAGGACGAGGGGCCGTCTCTCGGCGTGGACTTCCGGCAGCAATGGTTTTCCCGGGTGGCCGCCGGTGTCACGCGCTCCACCACCGAGGCCGGCCTGCAGGCCCGGTGGACCCTGGCCGGCGGGCTGAAGCCCGGTTTGGCGTGGTGGCATGAATTCAGGCGCCGGGCGGATACCGTGGAGGCGAATTTGACGGCCGAATATCCTTTGCCCGCTTGGGGCACCTATCTCGAGACTGACGCCTTTGCCGGTTGGGTGTCAGCCGGTGACGTCCGGCCTGATGCCGCCGGCCCCCCGCTGAGGGACGCCTATGGCTATGCCGGAGCGGGCCTGCGCCTGCCGTACCGCATCGCCGGGACCCCTTGGACGGCGGTGGCGGGCCTACGGCTGTCGGGCAGCATGGGGCAAAACCGCGCCTGGTCGCCCCTCGGGCACCCCGGCGGAGCCCAGGCAGGGGTCACGCTGGGGATCAGTTATGAGTATTAAGGGTGCCGCCCTGGTTTTTGCCCTTCCGGCCGCGCGACCGAAAATTGTGAAAGCTTGGGTATTGACAGGGTAGGGCAAAACCCTTCCTTTGAGCCCCTTTCCGCAATGAAAACCTATCTGGCAAAGAAAGAAACGGTCCAACCCAAGTGGTATCTCATCGATGCCGAGGGCATGGTGCTGGGCCCTCTCGCCGTCAAGGCCGCCAACATCATCCGCGGCCGTAACAAGGCCACCTACACCCCCCACGTGGACACCGGCGACTTTCTGATCGTCATCAACGCGTCCAAGATCGCCCTGACCGGCAAGAAGGAGGAGACGACCGAATACATGTCGTTCTCCGGCTTCGTCGGCGGCGAGAAATACCGCAAGCTGACCGACGTGCGGCGCAAGAAGCCCGAATTCATCATCACCCAGGCGGTCAAGGGCATGCTCCCGAAGAACCGCCTCGCGCGCACGATGCTCACCAAGCTCCGCGTCTTCGCGGGCGCCGAGCACCCCCACGTGGCGCAGAATCCCACCAAACTCTGATCCGATCCATGAGCGCTGACACCACCGTATTCCTCGGCACCGGCCGCCGCAAGTCCTCCACCGCCCGCGTGCGTCTCGTTGCCGGCTCCGGCAAGCTCACGGCCAACGACCGTGACTTCGACGCCTACTTCAAGCACGACAACTTCGTGCGCCGCGCCGCCGCCCCCCTCACGACCGCCGACGCCAAGGAGAAGTTCGACGTCATCGCCAACATCGCCGGCGGCGGCATCAGCGCCCAGGCCGGTGCCGTGGCCCACGGCATCGCCCGCGCCCTCCTCAAGTTCAATTCCGAGCTCCGCGTCACCCTGAAGAAGGCCGGTCACCTCACCCGCGACCCCCGCGAAAAAGAGCGCAAGAAGGCTGGCCAGCCCGGCGCCCGCAAGCGTTTCCAGTTCTCGAAGCGCTGAGGTTTTTTGCACAAAAACCAGAGGAAGTGGTTTCCACTTTCATTTCATCAGGACCGTTGGGAGCACTTCCGGCGGTCCTTTTCTTTGTGACGGCTTGTGGGCCGGAGGCCGAAATCTCCCCACTCAGGTTTTCGCGCCGCGAAAACCTCGCAAAGCGAAAACCTCCTTTTGATTTGCACCCTTCTCCCCACTCCGCCTTTACTGGCCCTCCATTTCGATGAAAGTCGGCATTGTCGGTGCGTCGGGCTACTCCGGCGAAGTTCTGGTCAAGCTCCTCCTTTCCCATCCGCACGTCACCCTGGCGGCGGTCACTTCGCGGCAGCACGTCGGGCAGCCGCTCGCCGCCGTCATCCCCGCCTTGCGCGGTACGGGGGCCGATGCCCTCGCCTTCACCGGCTCCGATCCGGCCGAGCTCGCCGCCCGGACCGACATCGATCTGTGGTTTCTGGCCCTGCCGCACGGCGCGGCGGCTGATTTTGCCCGCGCCCTGGTGCCGGCCGGCCGGAAGGTCATCGACCTGAGCGCGGATTTCCGGGTGGCGGACCTCGCCACTTACGAACGCTATTACGGCAGGCACCATGCGCCGGAACTGCTGCCGCAGGCCCGCTACGTGATGCCCGAGCTGAGCGATCCGGGTTGGCGGACCGAAATCAGGCTGGCGGCCGCTCCCGGCTGCTATCCCACGAGCACGCTGGTGCCGCTCCTCCCCCTGTTGCGGGCGGGTCTCGTCACGCGCGGCCATATCGTGGTCAACTCCTTCAGCGGCGTCAGCGGTGCCGGCAAGAAGGCGGAGGAACAATACCTTTACTGCGAACGCGCCGAGAGCGCCAAGGCCTACGGATTGACCAAGCACCGGCACCTCGCCGAAATCGAGGAGCAGCTCTCCCTCGCGGCCGGCCAGCCGGTCATCCTCCAGTTCAACCCGCATTTGGCCCCCATGCGCCGGGGCATCATCACCACCATCACCGCTCCCGCCGCCCCCGGGGCTGCGCTGGAGGCGGTCTATGCCACCTGGCGGGCCGCCTATGCCGGCCGGCCCTTTGTCGCGATTCTGCCGGCCGGCGAGACGCCGGATTCCGCCCATGTCACCGGCACCAACCGGGCGGACATCGCCGCCACCTTCGATGCCCGCACCGGCAATTTCATTTTGACCTCCGCCGTCGACAACCTCGTCAAGGGTGCCAGCGGCCAAGCGGTCCAGATCATGAACCTCTGGGCCGGCTTTCCCGAGACGGCCGGCCTCGTCTGATCCCCGCCGCCCCACTCCGCCCGCCATCATTGTCCCTCCCCGGTCCATCCCACCCTTGCTCGATGAGCTCCGCCTCCCCCGAAGTCCGCCCCGCCAAATTTCCTCTCCTGGTCACGCTCGATTCCCCGGGCATCACCGACGTTCCCGGCTTCGAGGCCGCCGGCGTGCCCTGCGATCTCCGCCAGAAGAACGATCCCAAGCGGCTTGATCTCGCCCTCGTCTACTCCCTGCGGCCCTGCACCGCCGCCGGCACTTTCACCAAGAATGCCGTCAAGGCCGCCCCGGTCCTCCTCTGCACCGAGCACCTGGCCGAGGGCGGGCCCTTCCACGGGATCGTAGCCAACAGCGGCAACGCCAACGCCTGCACCGGGGCCGACGGCCTCCGCGATGCGCGCGCCACCGCCAAGCGCGTCGCCGCCTCGCTCAACCAGAAGCCCGCCGGCTTCTTTGTTTGCTCCACCGGCCGGATCGGCCAGCCCCTGCCGATGGACCGCCTGATCAAGGGCCTCGAACGGGCCGTCAGCGAGAAGGGCCGCACCCCCGCCCACGGACAAAAGGCCGCCGATGCCATCCTGACCTCCGACACGCGCCCCAAGACCGTCACCGTCTCCTTCACCTACGACGGCAAGAAGCACACCGTGGCCGGCTTCGCCAAGGGCGCCGGCATGATCCAGCCAAACATGGCCACCATGCTCGCCTTCCTCGCCACCGACTTCTCGGTGCCGCGCAGCTTCCTCCAAAAAACCCTCTCCGAGGCCGTCTCCGGCACCTTCAACTGCATCACCGTCGACGGCGACATGAGCACCAACGACACCGTCCTCATGCTCGCCAACGGCCATTCCGGCGTCAGCGTGGGCGACAAGAGCCCGCGCGAGCTGCGCATCCTCTTCGCCGAGGCCGTCTGGAAGGCCTGCGAAGCGCTGGCCGACAAGATCGTCTCCGACGGCGAAAAGATCACCAAGGTCGTCGAGGTGCGGGTCGTCGGTGCCGCCTCCGCCGAGGACGCCGAGAAGGCCGCCCGCGCCATCGGCAACTCTCTCCTCGTCAAATCCTCCTGGTACGGCGAGGACCCCAACTGGGGCCGCCTGGCCGACGCCGCCGGCTACTCCGGGGCCAAGCTCATCGAGGCCAAGCTCGACATCCTGTACAACGACACCCCCGCCATGACCGCCGGCAAGCCGCACCCCGAGCTCAAGCCCAAATGGAAGGAGATCGTGCGGGCCCGCCGCTTCACCGTGCAGCTCAACCTGCACCTCGGCAAGGCCGCCTTCCGCCTCCTCGCCACCGACCTGTCCGAAGGCTACGTCAACTACAACAAGAGCGAATAGGAGGTTTTGGCTTCGCCAAAACCTGAGAAAGGCTCCGGCCTTTCCCGGACCGGTAATATTTCTTGCAGTCGCGCGCTAATCGCTAAGAACGTTGTGCCAAGCCTTTTGGCGGACACCCGCCCCTGCTCCGCAGGGGCTTATGTTTTCCGCCTCCGGCGGAAAACATCATGATCGAATTCAAAAACAAAATCCTCTTCGTCGGTTACGGCGCCGTGGCCGAGTGCACGCTGCCGATTCTCTTCAAGCACATCAAGGTGCCGGCGAAAAACGTCACCGTCATGGACTTCGCCGACCGCACCGGGAAGCTCAAGCAGTGGACCGCCCGCGGCGTCCGCTTCGTCCAGGACCGCGTGACCGAGGACAACATGGGCACGCTGCTCGCGCAGCATGTCGGGCCCGGCGATCTGCTGATCGACCTCGCCTGGAACATCGACGCCTGCGAGCTCCTCACCTGGTGCCGCGAGCACGGCGTGCGCTACATCAACACCTCCACCGAGCTGTGGGACCCCTACGCCACCGGCACCAATTCACACCCGACCGCCAAGACACTCTACTGGCGCCACATGAACCTGCGCCGCCTGATCGCCAGGTGGAAGGACAAGGGCGCCACCGCCGTCATCGAGCACGGCGCCAACCCCGGCCTCATCTCGCACTTCGTCAAGCAGGGCCTCATCGACATCGGCGAAAGCCTGATCGCGGACAAGAAGCTCAAG
>CAISJA010000114.1 GCA_903885525.1 uncultured Opitutaceae bacterium | reverse complement strand
CTCACCCTCGTCGCCTGCGCCGCCGACGATGGGCAGCCCGTGCCCCTGAGCCCGCCGCCCGCGCCTGGCGCCGGCTGCACGCCGCGGCGGCGCAGGCCGGCCTCCGGCTCCTGCCCCTCCCGGGCCATCGCAGCGTGGCCCGCCAGGCCCGGCTGATCCGCCACCAGCCGCAGGGGCGTTGTCTGGACCGGCGTTTCGCCCGCCCCGGCAGCAGAGGCATCACCTGGCCCCGGCCACGCACCTGCGCCGCCTTCAGCCGGTGGTCAGGCGCAGGGCCTGGTCGATGTCGGCCAGGATGTCGCGCACGTCTTCCAGCCCCACCGACAGGCGGATGTAATCGGAGGTCACCCCGGTGGCGCGCTGCTCCTCCGCCGTGAGCTGCTGGTGCGTCGTCGTCGCCGGATGGATCACCAGGCTCTTGGCGTCGCCGATGTTGGCGAGGTGGGACAGCAGCTTGACGGAATTGATGAATTTCCGCCCCGCCTCCAGTCCTCCCTTGATGCCGAAACCGACCAGCCCACCGTAGCCGCGGGTCAGGTATTTGGCGGCCAGGGCATGGTTTGTATCGTCCGGCAGCCCGGGATAGGTCACCCAGCTCACGCGCGGATGGGCTTGGAGAAACCGGGCCACCTCGAGGGCGTTGGCGGAATGCTGCTGCTGGCGCAACGGCAGGGTTTCGAGCCCCTGCAGCAGCAGGAAGGAATTGAACGGGCTCAGCGCCGGGCCCAGGTCGCGCAGCAGCTGCACGCGGACCTTGATGATGAAGGCCACATTGCCGAGGCCGGGGAAATGGCCGAACACCTCCCAGAATTTGAGGCCGTGGTAGCTCGGGTCGGGCTCGGTGAATTCGGGAAATTTCCCGTTGTTCCAGGCAAACTTCCCGCCGTCGACGATCACGCCACCGATGCTGGTGCCATGCCCGCCGATGTATTTCGTGGCCGAGGCGACCACAATGTCTGCCCCGAGCTCGAGCGGGCGCACCAGACCCGCGCCCACGGTGTTGTCCACCACCAGCGGCACCCCGGCGGACTGCGCGATGGCGGCGAGGGCCGCGAAGTCGGGCACATCGAGCTTCGGATTGCCGATGGTCTCGGCGAAGATCGCCCGGGTGCGCGGCGTGAGCGCGCGGCGAAAGGCCTCCGGGTCCTTCGAATCGACGAACTTCACCGTGCGGCCGAGCTTCGGCAGCGTGTAATGGAAAAGCTGGTAGGTGCCGCCATACAGGTTGTTGGCGGAGACGATCTCGTCCCCCACCTGGGTAATGGCCAGCAGGGCGAGCGAGGCGGCCGCCTGCCCCGAGGCCACGGCCAGCGCCCCCGTGCCGCCCTCCAGCGCCGCGATGCGCTGCTCGAAGACATCCGTGGTCGGATTCATCAGGCGGGTGTAGATGTTGCCGAATTCCTTCAGCGCAAAGAGCGCAGCGGCGTGCTCGGTGCTTTGGAAGACGAAGGAGGTCGTCTGGTAAATAGGCACGGCGCGCGATCCGGTGGTGGGATCGGGCACCTGGCCCGCGTGAAGGGCAAGCGTGGCGGGATGGTAGGGGGAGGACATGGGAGGCGGTGGGAAAAAATGCGGGTGAAGTTGTGGTTGCGGGAGAGAGGGCACACGCGGCGGCCACGGAGGGGCGGAGAGTCCGGCCCGGCCGGTGCGCGCCCCCTTGGCGGCAGCCGGATTTAGAAGTGCTGCACCCAGCCGAGCTCGAAACTGTCCTCACTGAGACCGGAGGACAGCGTGACGGAGGTGCCAAGCAGGTTCTTGCCTTGTTCGCTCACCGTCTTGCGGAAGGCGCGGGTGTAGCCGAAGTCGAGCGACGAGGCGGGCGTGAGGCGGTAGCTCAGGCCGAGGCCGAGATGCTGCTCGACGATCGCGGGAAAGCCGATCAGGCGGAAAGTCTCGTAATAATAATTGTTGATCCACTTGCCCTGGACGTTGGTGACGTTGGCCGGTGAGCCTGTCCCGTCGAAGCCGTTGTGCTCCTTCACGGGGTTACCCCCGTAGCTGTAACCCGCCCGCACAGTCAGCCGACCGGGAATGGCCTGATATTGGAGGCCCGCGCCCCACACGGTCTGGTTTTGCCAGCCAAAATCCTTGTAGCCGGTCGCGCCACCCCAGTTGACGCGCTGGACGTCGCTGACCAGCAGCAGTTCCGGGACGGGGTGGTAGGCGAGGCCGAAGCGATACTGCTCCGGGGCGGCGAGCTTCAGACTGTCGGCGGTGCCGTTGCCGTCGAAATCGGTCACGCCCGGGTAATTGATCCCCAGGGAGGAGACGTAGCTGAAGCTGAGGCTGACATGCTCCGAGGCGCGGAACGTCACGCCCGGCTGCACCCCGTAGCCAAAGCCATGCTTCGTGCCGCTGCCGAGGTTGAGCCGGCCATAGTCGGCATGCCCAGCCAGACCGACCGACCAGTCCGGGCTGATCCGGTACGCGGCGGCGGGCACGACATCCAGGATCTGCAACTGCGTGTAGCTGCCGGCCACCAGCGGATAGGGCGACGCGGCCAAGGTGGTATCGAGGCTTGTGCGCCGGTAATCCACCCCCAGGCCGGACACACCGACGGCACCCACGCCGAAACTCCAGGGCTCCTCCTTGCCCGGCCGGGGCACCACATAGGCGAGCCCGGGAATCAGGTAGGTCTTCGACGCGCTGCTGGCGGTGAGCGCGCCCACCTGCGCGGTGACATGCGGCAGGAAAAACGTCGCCGCGACGTCAAGCTCCGCCCCTCCGGCCGGCAGTCCGTCTAGGCCGGCGGGATTGCCGGTGAGGGCGGCCAGGGCATCCTGCGGGGCGGCGGAGCCGTTGCCGGCCAGCGAACGCGCGCTCGGACCGACTCCGAGGAGATTGTCCCCGTAGGTGGAGGCCTGGGCCGCTGCTGCGAAGGCGAGCAGTGCGGTGCCCAGCGTGAAGAAAGAGTGGGATCGGGTCATCGTGATAAGGTGGCTGGGGTTTGGGGTCAGGAAGGACGGCGGCGGTTCCACGGGAGCAGGGCCAGAACGCGGCACAGCCCGCAAAAGTCGGTGATCCCGGCAAACACGAGGCCCGCGCCGATAAAGGCGGAGAGCCCGTAGAAGCCGCGGTGCACGAACCAGCCCAGCCCGACTCCCAGGAGCACGAGCGAGCCGGCGGCGATGCGCACCTGGCGGTTGAGGTCGATGATCGGGCAGGCCGACCCGGAGGCGGAGCCGACAGAGGAGGCGGTGGTTGGATTATTCATGGAAGATGGCGAAAAAAAGGGACCGTCCGGAAGGAACCCCTTCCCTCCGGACGGTCGTGTTGCACTGGGCTCCGGGACAAACCCCATGACCTGTGCCCCGGAGCTTGAAAAACAGCCCGCCGCGCCGCCTGACGGGATTCCTCGCTGCTTTGAGGAGCCAGGAGAAACGTCAGACCGCCGCGGCGGAAAGGGTGGTGGAACTGGAGAAAAATCATGGGGAAAATTGAGGATCAGACATAGCCGGCCGGCACGTCCGGACGCGGCCGGCCACGGGGCCGGAAGGACCAAGGCGGGCGCGGACAGATCCGTGAGGGGCCAGCGGGCTGGCGGACCAGGGGACGCGCGGGCGGCGTTTACAGCTTGGGAGCGGCCGCCCGGTCAGGGGGAGGAACCTGCCACCTCAGCGCAACGCCGCCTCAGCAACAACAACAGCCCGCCGCCGCCAGCACGGCAGAAATCCCGCGGGTCACGGCACCGGCTTCGCGGCGCACGTCGACCTGAGCTTGGACTGGCGGGATGGACTTCACGCGGCGGATGCAAGGCGTCCGCCGCCCCGGCGCAAGCCCATTGAGCGGATATGACGCGGGTGTATGCCGTCCCCCCCCGCGCGCGAAAAAACCTCACCAGGTCAGCCGCAGCCCGTCGTGCGAGAGCCGCACGCCGGCGGGCAGCCGGGCGCTCCACCCCTCGTGATCCACCGCATGGGTGAGATGCGTCAGGTAAGTGGCCGGCGCGCCGATCTCGGCGGCGACGAGGCACGCCTCGCCAATGCTCATGTGCGAAGGATGCGGATCCGGCCTGAGCCCGTCGAGCACCACCACGTCCGCACCCCGCGCCAAGGCCAGGGCCGCGGGCGGCACCGTTTTGCAGTCGTTGTAATAGACAAATTTCCGGCCGCTGGATCTTTCGGTGAAGACGAGCCCGAGGGTCTGGATCGAGCCGTGCGGCAGCAGGGTCGAGTGAATGGTCCCCTGCGGAAAATCGAGCACCGGCGCCATCGCGGCCAGACGGAAGGCGGCGTAGCCCCGGGAGGCGGGCTTTTCCCCCACCGCATAGGGAAAGATCGCCCGCACCCGGGACATCCCCTCCTCGGTGGTGTGCACGGTCAGCGCCGCGCCCCCGATCAGGTCGCAGAAACGCCGAAGATCATCCATGCCCACGATGTGGTCCGCGTGACCGTGGGTTAAAATGAACACATCCAGCTGCCGAATGCCCTCCCGCACACACTGCAGCCGGAACTCCGGCACGGCGTCGACCTGCACATGGAGCCCGTCCATCACGACATGGATGCTCGCCCGCGTCCGGCGGTTGCGCGGATCGGGCGAGGTGCAGACGGCGCACTCGCAGGCGATCATCGGCACGCCCTGCGACGTGCCGGTGCCAAGAAAGATGACTTCCATGGGCGGAAGCGAAGCAAGTCATCCCTCCCAACGGAAGCAAAAGAATCCCGCGGTCCGACGGGTCGGCCCGGCGGACCGACAAATGGCAGTACTCATTGGAATCCGGCTGTTTTACCGTAGCAATCGCCAGGGCGTAGCAGGACAGCGCCTTTTCTTCGATCACCCTGGCACTGGCTTTTCTGGCCAGGGGCAACCGGACGAGCAAGGCAGGCACCAGTTTTCTTAGATCGGTGATGTCGTTGATTGGAGAGCGCAGGGCGATGATCGCAATCTGGTATACGGCAACCTTTTGTTGTTTGGGCAGATTCTGGTCAGCCGTCAGGAAAACCTCAAACCCGCCTCTACCGCCCTGGTGGGCAGGTTGCCGTTCTTCAATCCGCCCCACCCCATCTTTGGCACGGTAATCACCCCATGTCCGGTGAGTTCGCGCCCCAAACCGGCCGGCAGGCACTCATCGAGCAGAATACGCATGGCCGTTCACTCTTCCGCCACCGCCAGCACGCGTGCCTTGGCTTCCGCCAGAAGTTGATGCACCTGCTCAGCCGTTACCGTCGGGAAATCCTCCAGGAAGCCGGGCAACGGGTGCCCGCCATCGAGGTGGTCGACGAGCGACTGCACCGGCACGCGTGTCCCGGCAAAGCATGGTGCCCCGCTCATGATCTCAGGATCAATGGCAATGACGCTCGGCTTCACCCTGTCGCGTTGCCCTGCCGAACGACTCTCGCAAGGTCCGATTTTTGCCCGCACACCTGAAGAACTTTATCCGGATCGCGATGATCTCCAGGATATGCGCGAGTCTCTGCCCGGCGACTGGCCAGTCGCCACCAATCGCAACAATCAACGTAAGAAAACCATCATACAGCTCGCAACCGAGGTTGCCGGACTCGAATTCGGTAAAGATGTAATCGTGCAATTCTAAAATCAGGCGGGGAGGGATAGAATAAAAAGGCGCCCCCCGGGTGGGGAGCGCCTTGAAGTGTTTTGGTGGTTGAACTGAGCAGAGGCAAGGGCGCAGCAAGTCTGCGCCCCGACGACTCAGCTTAGTAGTCCATGCCGCCCATGCCGCCGCCGGGGGGCATCGCCGGAGCCTTTTCCTTCTCGGGAATCTCCGTGATCATGCACTCGGTGGTGAGCAGCAGGCCGGCGATCGACGCGGCGTTCTGCAGGGCGGTGCGGGTCACCTTGGTCGGGTCGACGACGCCAGCCTTGACCAGGTCCTCGAACTCGCCGGTGGCGACGTTGTAGCCGAAGTTGCCCTTGCCGCCGAGGACTTCCTTGACGACCACGCCACCGTCGACGCCCGCGTTGGTGCAGAGCATGCGGATGGGGTGTTCGATGGCGCGGCGCACGATCTGGGCGCCGAAAGCCTCGTCACCTTCCAGCTTGAGGGCTTCGATGGCCTTGATGGTGCGCAGGAGGGCGACGCCGCCGCCGGCGACGATGCCTTCCTCCACCGCGGCGCGGGTGGCATGGAGGGCGTCCTCGACGCGGGCCTTCTTCTCCTTCATCTCGACCTCGGTGGAGGCGCCGACATTGATGACGGCGACGCCGCCGGCGAGCTTGGCCAGGCGTTCCTGGAGCTTCTCGCGGTCGTAGTCGGAGGTGGTTTCATCGATCTGGCGGCGGATCTGCTTCACGCGCGCCTGGATGTCGGAGGACTTACCGGAACCTTCGACGATGGTGGTGTTTTCCTTGTCCACCACGATACG
>CAISJA010000113.1 GCA_903885525.1 uncultured Opitutaceae bacterium | reverse complement strand
TGGTCGGAGTCGGCATGCAGGGCGGCATGCAAGGCGGGGCTCACCGCCAGCATTCCCAGCAGCCAGATGTGGAGCGCGCAAAGAAGCGCCAGACTCCGGCCGGCCGCGCCCGGCGATCCCCGCAAGGGGAGCCGGGCCAGGCGGCGCAAAGCGTGAGTCATGGCATGCATCAGTGGGTGGAATAGTTTCGCTGTCAAATCGCCAAGGACTTTCAGGAACAACTGATGGAAGCGGATTTAAGACACGGTTGGCCTAAATTTAGGTGGTTAACAACAGTCTCAGATCCGGCGGCCCGTGCTAACCTCGACCCTAGGTTTTCGCATTCAGCGATGGGTGCGAAAGGTGACCCGAAAAGGCCCCGTATGTGTCGCCGGCCCGTGGCGCATGCGGGGCTTACCTTTTCCGGAAGCCAGGCACGCCTGCGTGCCACCGGCGCCGAGGGAAAACCCGGGAGCAGGCTCAGTGAACTTCGCCCATGAGTCTTTTCACCCAGCGGCCGGCGAACAGCAGGGCGACGCAGGCGATCCCAACCCACAGGGCCTGCATGAGGAAGAAATGCGCCAGGGTGGGGGCATCGGTGGCGGTAAACTCGCCGCCCAGGACGCCCGCCAGCTTGTTGCCCAGCGCGGCCGCCAGAAACCAGATGCCCATGACAGAGCCGACCAGCCTGGGTGGCGCGAGCTTGGTCAGGGTGCTCAGGCCCACCGGGCTCAGGCAAAGCTCGCCGACGGTCTGGAGAAAAAAGAGCCCGAAGATCCACAGGGGGCTGACCTTGCCCTCCACGGTGAGCTTCGCCGCCGGCACCATCAGCATGAAGGACAGCGCGAGGAAAAACAGTCCGACGGCGAATTTGAGCGGGCTGGTCGGCTGGCGGTCAGCCAGCCAGACCCACAGCCAGGCAAAAACGGGCGAGAGGAGGATGACAAAGACGGAGTTGACCGATTGGAACCAGGCGGAGGGGAAAATCTCGGGCATGAACCGCAGAAAGACGGCGAGCAGCAGGACGATGGCGGCTTTGCAGATCTGCAGTTCGATCGCGGCATTGTTCCGGCGGATCGTCAGCCACAGGAGCATCGCCACGGCGGTGGCGCCCCAGTAGACGAGGCCGGGCACGGCCTGGGTGGAGGTGAAAAAGGCCCAGCCCGGCGTATGCAGGTTGGTCAATTGGTCGGCGAACAGGGAAATGGTGGAGCCGGCCTGCTCGAAGACGGCGCAAAAAATCAGATAGGCGAGGGCGAAGACGAACACGGCGGCAAAGCGGCGCTTGACCGGGTCCGGGTTGAAGCCGAACCAGAGGATGGCGAGCACCGGAGCCACGACGTAGCCGTAACGGATCCACTCAAAATGGGGGTTCGTGTCGGACAGGCGCACCAGATAAAACACCACGGCTGACGCGGCCAGCACGCCGAGGAGCTTTCCCCAGGGGCGCGCCAGCTCGGGGGCCGGCGCGTGCCCGACCCCGGCCAGCCGGTGCCGTTGCACGCCGTAGATCAGCAGGCCGATCAGCATGCCGCAGCCGGACAGCCCGAAGGCCCAATGCCAGCTTTTGGCCGGGTCGAACCCCCACTGCTGCAGGAGCTGCCGGCTGGCGTCGCTCTGCGCCACCCAGCCCGTGAGCAGGGGGGCCAGGAACGCGCCGAGATTGATGCCCATGTAGAAGATGGAAAAACCGGCGTCGCGGCGGACGTCACCCCGGTCATAGAGCGAGCCGACCATGGAGCTGACGTTGGGCTTGAGCAGGCCCGTGCCGCAGGCGACGAGCAGCAACCCGAGGTAAAAAGCCGTGGTGGAATGAACCGCGAGGGTGAAGTAACCGGCGGCGATTACCACGCCTCCCCAGAGGACGGCCGCGCGGGCGCCGAGGAAATTGTCGGCGATAAAACCGCCCGGGATCGACAGCATGTAGACGCTCATGGTGTAGGTGCCGTAAATCAGCCCCGCCGTCTTGGTGCTGAATTCCAGCCCGCCCTTCGCCAGGGGGGCCACCATGAACAGGGTCAGCAGCGCCCGCATGCCATAGTAGCCGAAGCGTTCCCACATTTCGGTGAAAAAC
>CAISJA010000112.1 GCA_903885525.1 uncultured Opitutaceae bacterium | reverse complement strand
TGAGGCCGCGCAACCATTCCTCGATCATCATGGTGATCCAGATGCCGGGAAGCCCGGCGTGCAGCTTCAGCGCCAGCAGCCACGCGGCGGGCACGCCGAAGCACCACTGCGAGACCAGCGCCACGCGGACAGGAAACCGGGCGTCACCCGTGGCGCGGAGCGCATTGATGATGACGATGTTGAAAACGCGCCCGGGCTCGTAGAGCACCGAAAGGCGGAGCAGCACCGCGCCGCCGGCGATGATGGTCGCATCGTGCGAGAACAATCCGAGCAACGGGGTGGCACCGGCCGCGACCAGCAGGATGGCCCCGGTGGCGATGAGCAGGCCGGTGCGGACATTCCGCAGCACCTCGTGGTAGGCCACCTCGAAGAGCCCGGCCCCGATCAGCCGCCCGACCAGGATCTCCGTGCCGAGCCCGAGGGAGATGCTGAAGAGGATGACCAGACGCTGCACCTGCTGGGTGTAGGTCATCATCGCCAGGCTTTCCGCGCCGAGCCGGGAGGCGAAGCTGGTGATGACGATGAGCTGGAGAAAATAGGTCAGGTGCTCGCCGGCCGCCGGCAGGCCGATGTGCAGGATGCGCCGGATGCGGGCGACATCCAGGCCGAAGAAATCCCGCAGGCGCAGGCCGAGGTGCAGGCGCCGCCCGAGCAGGGTCCAGAGGATGCCGCTGGCGACGACACGGCTGACGACGCTGGAAATCGCCACCCCGGTGACACCCAGCTTTGGGGCGCCGAACAGGCCGAAGAGCAAAATGCAATTGCCCGTGATGTTGAAAATATTCTGGATGACCGTCACCACCATGGCGTCGCGAGTGTGGCCGTGGGCGCGCAAGGAGGCCCCGATGGCGGTGTTCATGGCCTCCAGGAAGACGGTGCCGCCCATGAGCACGAGAAAGGGGCGGGCATACACCATCAGCTCCGGCGGCAATTGCATCAGCCGCAGCAGCGGGACGGCGGACAGGCTGAGCGCGATGCTGGCCAGCAGCCCGATCCAGGTGTTCACCGCGATGGCGGTGGTCACGATCCGCGCCGCGCCGGCGCGGTCGCCGGCACCCACATGGTGGGTGATGACCACGCTGGCACCGATGCCGATGAAGTTGAAGCAGATCAGCGCCAGCACCACCGCCTGGTTGGCCACGCCGAGCGCGGCCACCGCGCCGTCGGACACATGGCTGACCATGAACGTGTCCACCGTGCCGATGAGGATGCGGAGGGTCTGCTCAATGAAGATCGGCCACGCGATGGCGAGGAGGGTGGGGGCCTTGACTGGAGGGCTGGGCGGCACGGCGGCGAAGCAGCAGGAGCAACGCGCCGGCCGCGCGGCGAGTAAAGCGGATTTGTCGGGCCTGGGGCGCCGCGGGTGCCGCGGCGGGAGGCGGCCCCAAGGCGGGGCGCGCCTATTTCCGCGACCACAGGCGCAGGGAATGCAGCAGGAAATTTTCCAGGACGGCGGCCTCGTTCAGGTTCAGGCGGAGCAGGCCGACGTCGTGTTCCAGCTGGGCGATGGCGGCGGTCACGGCGCGGCGGGCACTCAGATCGCCCGCCGCCAGGCGCTGCCGGGCGAAATCGCGGGTCACGGCTTCGAATTCGGCGAACAATTTCAGCCGGAGCCCGTTGATGATCCCCGTCTCGATGGCGTCCTGCTCGGCGTCGCCGAGGTCC